>JAFGTU010000147.1 GCA_016933985.1 Sedimentisphaerales bacterium
ATGCCCTGGAACTACCGCGATAAGCTCCAAAGGACCAACACCCCCTGATAAATTCAGATTTTTTTCAGCCTTGCCGAAAGGACACGGTGTAGACATCATTTGTGAGCTTCGGGCTTGAGTGTTCCAAGAGCCTCTGGGTTACTGCTGTGGACACGCCGCGCTGTGCTAACAGAGACGCAAACGTCTTCCTCAGATCGTGGAATTTCAGATTAGGCACTCCAATTTTGTAGCGTATCTTCCTCCACCTCTTTTCAGGGAACCTGTCTGTAAACAACAACTCCTGCCCATCTGGAAGTGTGGCAACATAGTTTGATAGCTCTGTCGTGACCTGTTCAGGAATCGGCCGTTCTGCCATCGACTTTTTCGCTTTACGGTTGCGGGTTGTGATCGTGTTTCGGTCAAAATGGATATCTTCAATCCGCATGGCCTCGATGTCACCACGCCGCAGACCTGTCGTTACCGCCAGCAAAATCCTCAACCGCAAGGTTGGGTAGTTGGACACTAGCTCAATCAAATTCCGCACCTGCTGAGGAAATAGCGCGACTACAGGCTTCTGCGACACTTTGACCTTCTTGATCTCCAGACCAGAGGCTACATAGCGATTCTTCACCGCCCAATTTAAAAATGCGATGATGTTCCTTATGTCCTTGTTCAGGGTGTCCCTCTTGACTTCCCTGCCTCGTTCCAACACGAACGTATCGAGACTTTGCTGCGTAATCTGCCGTGATGAACTGGGCTTGATAAGACGTTCAAAATGCTGCAGTGTCAGCAGTGCTTCGTAGATGGATACTTCTTGAAGGCCCTCCACCTGCTTGGCGTGGTGATACTCATTGATCATTTGCCGCCAGTCGAAATCAACAATGCTCGTGAAAACGTCGGAATTGAGTTGGGTGTATTTGATGTTGCGGAAGTGTTCAGCCAGTGCTTTAGTGGGCAGCGCCTTGGCTTTTCGCTTGCCGCCTTCGTACCAGCCTACCCAATAACCTTTGATGTTCTTTCGTTTGTATGTCCATGTTTTTTTCATGGTGTTATTGTATCGGCGATTACTCATGTCACCGTCACGAGCGCGGGGTAAAAGTGGTGTGAGCGGCGACACTTTGGAGACATGCGGGAACTGAACAGATTTGTCGCGGCTGTATATGCTTGTCATACAAGAACTTATGAATGCCATTGCGAAGAGGCGCATCGTATTGCCTGTCCGTTTGCCCCTTCCGGGCCAATGAAATCCGGCTTTGTTACTCCTCACACAGTGCGAGCATGTACCTCTTCGGGTCAAATGCTTTGCGATATTCCTGTTGGAGTTTCTCGTAGAGTTGCTCGTCCCAGTTCGGCTCATGCAGGTCCTTCGGGCCCAGGAAAATGGCTGGGATCTGATTGTATCGATACAGCTTCTGCCTTTGTGGAATCTGCTCTTTGTCGGCTTCTGCGATGTAATCGATCACCGCGCCACCGTAACTGTACATGGTAAACGATGGCTTCCAGATATCGTTCTTGCCTTCGTTGTAGATGATGGTGGGCTGTCTATAGAAAAACGGAATGCCGTACTGATCGAGCATTCGGCCGATTCTCAATTCGTCCCTGGTTTCATAGGGCGGGTCCAGTTCTGTCAGCATATCTTCGAGTTCTTCATTTTTCAATTTGCTTCACCTCGTTTGCGGTTCTCTTGGCGACCGCTGATAGCTTTGCCTCGGTGCGGTTGATGATCTTGAAGAGCCTGCTGTTATGATGCTGGAGCTTCTCGGCAGCCTTGATAGTCTCGTAGAGCTTCTGGTGGTCGTATCGGGCGGCATATTCTTGAGCATTGCGAGTAAGCTCGTGGATCCGTCGCTCGTTTTCGGCAACAGCTCTGTCCAATCGCTCCAGCCGGGTATCGATGCCGACCATTTGGTTGTACCGAGCAGCTAATTGCGCTGCTGCTTCTTTCTTGGCTGGCGTTGGTAGCTTGGCAAATACATCGCGTGTCTCTTCTAACCTTGCGATATGGCCGCTTCGGATCTTATGTGCCTTTGCCCGTAGTTGAGCCATCTTCTCAGTAAGGTAGCCTTCTGCCGGGAGCATTCGCCTTAGCTGCTGTATGACATTGCCGGTATCCTCAGGGCGTTTATTCAGAGTGCCTGATTGTTTGCGAATCTTCTTCATTCTTCGGCCAAGCCGGTTAGATAAATGCCGCTCTCTGTAGAGGTCGCTCATGTCGTGGCGAACCTCCGGCACCTCAGACCGAATATGTGGAAAGCGCATGGAATGGCCCCGGGTATGCGAAAGAAATGCCAGTAATCCGATTATGAGGGCAAGCCTAAGGGGGATCTGCTTCGTCTGGCACATCTCTGCCAGGATACCCATGAAGAAGCGCATAGTCAGAGTCTTTCCGGTGCCAGTCTTGCCCCATAATGCCAGATGCGTAGGATGATTACCCTTCAGGATAGGTGCAAAGTGTCGGCTCATCTGGGTCATTTCCTCGCTGCGAACGTTCGCGTTGAATATCTCTTCAAGCACTTGAAGTTGCTCGGATTGAATCAACTGCTCATCATTGAGATAACGCGCGTTTATGATCACGTCATGGCTTGCCACGTTCTCCATTTCATTGAGCACTTTGGTCTTGATATGCGAGGTTTCCATCGGTCTTTCACTGAATGATGTTACTCTGGTACGAGCACCTATATAAGCTTTTCGCCTCTTTGGGCAGTAGTAACGGTGTCAGTAGGAGTAAAATGCCGATGGAAACCGCCAAGTTGATCCCAGGAGGTGTTCATTTACTGTTGCCACTGCTGCGTAGTAATCATCTTTCGACTGTGAATCCTTCAATATTGAAAAGAATAGAATGCAAGATATATCTAATATATCTGAAACCAAGTTCCATCGGCATTTTACTCTCACTGGTAGCCTACCCGACGCATAAAGTCCACACCTTCCGGTTTGCACGCGGGCTGGGGTTTACGCGTCAGTCTATATATGCCTGATATACCTATTCGAGAGGTCCACTCTGTTGGTGTCACCAACCCGGAATTCGACACCTTTATATACTCAGGCCTCTCATAGGTCCCATGAGGTGATATGAATGCCAAGAGGAAGGCCGTTCAAGTGCCCGTATGAGGGATGTGATATATGTGCAGCTCAACATAAATCACAGCCGGGGTACGGACACTTGAACGGTCTTCCTCTTGCCACGAATATCACCTCCTGCGATACCCGTATGGGACCTCGAGTATATAAACTTGTCGGTTTGGCAGACCGGGACGCATTCAATGGCCACCATTCAGAACGACTCTCGGAGGCCCGGCCAAGTCGACACGACCATCCAGAAAGACACGGCTACCCTATTTGGCCAACGGCCCGTTCACTGCACTGAGCCTTGGTGCCTGCGACCTGCGATCTACCCTCAGTCATCCTTGCCGCGGCCACGCGAACCTATCACTACGACCTTTCCATCGTCCACGAAGCACCGCCGCAGATCACGATTCAGCCAGTACCTGCCTGCATCGATCAAGTCGTACCGCTTGAAGAATTCAAACCGCTGCTTCTCGAGTTCAAGGCTTTCGAAGGCCTCGTCGATGGTCCTGCCCGCATCTACGGCGTCCTCAATCGTGTCAATGCAGTACGGCTGATCCGGATACCTGAACATCCGATCAATGAAAAACTCCATCTTGTTCTTCTTCTCTTTCTTGTCCCATCTCTCGCGGACCGACCCCTTCAGAACAACGTCAAACTCTTTCACTTCACACGTCTCCGGGTCCACGAACGCAACGCCTGGTATTGTGTGGCAGGTCCGCTCGAACTGCCGTATCTTGAAGAAATCCGGGCTATGGTCGAACTCCTCGCCGTCTTTGCACTTGATATCGTTCTTCCTGATGAATTCGGTGAGGTTCATTAGTCATCACTGTCGTAGTGTTCGTAATCGCGGTACTGATCCGGATACGTACATCGCACGCAGTTCCTGTTCGTGATATTCCCGTCGTACCTCTTGACGATATCGTTGCCCACGAACACCACGGTATCGGTCACGTCGGCGAAGGACACCTTGCTTGCGCACTTGAGGCACTTGCCCTCACCGTCGAATGCAGGCTCCTCTACTGCATCGTTGGGAGTCGCTTCTTCCCACAGTGTATGCAGGGCCCTGTAGACCTTTGCAGGGGTATGAGGGTCCAGGTCCAGATACTCTTCCAGTACCCTGATGGCCTGCCCCTTGGTCAGCTCGATTCGATTTTCCAACCATTGATTCAGCTTCACGGCCTGTTTGTGATGGCCGTTGAGATTGTCTTGGTCGTTGAGATGTATCTCATTGGCGTCCCGGATCAACCTCAAGTCATCCTGCGTCAGCGGCTCCGACTTATCAAGCTTGGCAAGTATCGCCTCGTGTTCCTTGATGAGCATTCTGTTGAGCCGCTTATTCTCTTCGTCTAGATCGCTGTGCTCATCCAGCGCGGCGGTCATCACCTCGTTGTCGTCATCGAGCGCAAAGACGATCTGCCGCTTTATCTGCTCATTCATTTTCCATCACCATAATGCGTCATCGCATCGCACGTGCATTCGTACAAGATGTTCCAATCGATGTGCCCGTTCAGCAAACCCTTCTCTGCCAACTGTGCCCATTCATCGAATTCATGCTGATCTCTCGGCTTCCTGCCCATCGAAGACTCGAAATCCCCCTCTGCGAGTTCTATCACAATCCGATAGTCCTTGATTTGCGCCATCTCAATCCCCTCTCCCCCTGACATGCTTTATTCCGGTACTGATGCTCCCAATATACCTGCCGTCGTCATCGCATCCATACGGACAGCCGAAGTCGAACTCCAGCGAACCGCGATCTCCCGATTCTATGTAGAAAGACCTGTTGCATCTCCGGCACCGATATTCCTCCAGTTGCAAAGTGCTCTTCGATGATATCTTCATTCTCTTTCCTCCGCCGGCTGCCTCTAAAGGGCAAGCCCAGCTCAAAGCCTGCTGGGATTGCCCCGAAAAACAAAAGATATTTATAGTAGTTCATACATAAGGTCTCGTATGAGGCTCACAACAATACTGATGGACCTGGATCTTTACCGCCTTTTCGAGACCGCACTGGCGGACTTCGTCTTAGCCTTCACGTTCTTTACCGCGCTGTGCTACGCGGTCCTTAGCAAACGCTTCGGCACACAAAGACCGGCGGCCGCCATGTCCGGCACCATTGGCTTTGCGCTGGCTGTCGGCCTTATCTGGTGGGAGCGGGCCACAGGATTCTCTATCAAGGATTTGGGACCTATCGCTATCGGCTTTGCAGTTATTGCCGTTGCCTTCGTGATGTACCAGGCTATCCGCCAGATCGGAGGCTCGTGGTCTGGAGCGGCGATTACACTCGGTGTAAGCATTATTATCGCTAAGCTGCTGGAGTTGAACATCCCTATCGACCCGGAAATCATACAGGTCATTACCATGGTTGCGCTGATCGTAGGCATACTCGCTCTGGTGTCCTACACGCGTGGCCATTCAGGCCAGATCCAGCGTGTCCATGTCCCCATGCCTGAAGTCCGCCACGATATGACGGACCTCTACCGGGGTCGACAACTATCGGATCGACTGACCAAGAGCATGAAGAAGCTACGCAGACGAACGGATACTCGCAAGGAGGGGCCTGCACCTGCAGGTACACCCGATGTCCTGATCCAGCTCAAGAGGATGCTCCCGGCCGAGGGCTATCTCACCGATAGAATGGCCCAGTTGCGGGCCAAGGCCCACGGCGTCAGGAACGGCCATATAGCAAGACTTCAAGAGACCCGCCATGTCTTCGCAAAGCTGCCCACATCGGCCAAGAAGAAGGCCTCCGGCGAATTGGTTGCCGGCTATGGACAGATCGTCGGTATCGATACCCGACTGGAAAGACTGGATAAGGCCGTTGCCGAGAACGAACTGAGGATCCGGGAATTGACAAAGCGGGCCCAGGAGTACGCCACCAGATACGATCATAAGAGGCTCGCAGAGTGCCTAAAGGCCGCTGAAAAGCTCCAACATCATAACAGCAGACTGTTCAAGGTCATCGAACGTACCGAAGGCAAGCTGGCCGCCGTCGCCAGGAAGGTGGCCCAGCAGAGTAAGGAGGCCGGGTGAAGATGAAGACCGATGCTCTAAGCCCGGACCTTGAATATTATATTGGCAAGCTCCAGCCACAGTATGAGTCTGTCGGCCAGGCCCAGATAGGACATATGCTCGATCAATACGGAATCCCATTCTTTTACAAACAGGCCACGCTCATCTGTAAAAACAGCCATAGAGAGATATGGCATCCAGACTTTACGCTGCCGACCTATGACAACATCGTGATCGAATACAGCGCCAACGGCAGCCGTATTCCCGACAAGGCCGTTAAGAGCAACGTGTACCGACAGAATCATATTGCGGCGATATTCCTGAATGAATCCGACTTAGCCAGGCCGGACTGGCAACAGCGGCTGTACGACCGGCTGCAAGAGCTATACAGCCAACCCTTCGCCCATCGCTGCGATCAGCGCCGCTGAAACCGCAGATAGGCCGGCCGGTCCTCTCAGCCGATGTCCAGCCAGGTCAATTGCTCGATCCGGGATTTACCCGACTTGAGCGAGTCGGCTACCTTCCGGCAGGCTGCCACTGCCGCCGGCGAGGTGGCGATCAATATGACCCGGTCGAAACCGGCATCCTTGACCTTAAGCAGGTTCTTCTTCACATTCGACTTGCCCGTCTCGACCTCGACCGCAACACGCTCACCGGGCCTCTGCCCCAGTATGTCTATGGCGCCGTTGCCCTTGACCGGATGTTCGCACACAACATCGTATGACCTCTTCTCAAAGTACCTCGCGGCCCTGTTCACCCAGAACATATGCTCCAGGCTCTCACGGGGCCTGGGGCCCGGGTCGATAGCTGCGGATGAACATACGGTCCGGCCGAGATCGGTCAGCTGGTACAGCACGACTTGTCCGGACCGGGTGGCGATAGTCACGGCCTCTATGATGCCGGCGGAGGCAAGGCTCTGGCGGATAGCATTGCCCCGCCGGCGGGAGAGATGAAGCCGCTGATAACGCGATACGGTTGTCGATAGCGGACGAGCTGCGACATCGGATAAGAACCGTATTTCCTCACGATTCATCTTTTCACAGGGTGGTCCTGGTTTGGAATCAGATACTATTATTGATTTATCAAAGGTAGTCTGTGATTCCTTGGGGGATGGTGGGTGGGTGTCTTTATCCTTCTTTGTATTGTTGTTGATTTGATCTTTTCTATCCGGGGATGGAACACGTGGAATTACCGGCTTCGAGGCTCCGCTGGGTTTGTTGATGCTGGAATCGCTGTGATAACATGCCATCCGCTCTCTGACCGCCTTGTCCGAGACAGAGCCTTCCCTGACAGCACAAAGGGGGATTTTCACAAGAAAAGGCTCCGGATGCTCATCCGCCAATCGTACGACGGCGGTCCCGATGGCGAGGGTATTGAGGGCCTGTTTCTGCTCGTCGCTTAGGTTCATGGCCGAGGCTATGGCCTGCACGTCGGAGCGAAGCTTTTGGCTCAAGGCAATCGTTGCGTATGAATTGGCGAATGCCACCTGGCTCAGAAGCGACGCGGACTGATCAACGAATACATAACCTAATCCATATTGCCTGACCATCCTGATGGAAGTCTCTAAGATAGACTCTTTGGACTCCGAGGTCTTTTTCAACAGCAGATTATGAGCCTCTTCTATCACAATAACGTTGGTCAGCATGCGCTGCGGTCCCTGCGCCAGGCGGTGCCTGTACAGATAAAGCGTCAGGGCCTCTGAGAACATGGTCTTGTCCGATGAGCCGGATAAGCCGTCCATCTCCAACACCACGTCGTGGTCGAGCAACTCAGCCACGTGGCTGTTATCCTGCGTATTCAAGACTGCACCGAACTCACCGTAAGTCATGGCCAGCAGAATCCTCTCGGCCGAGGCCTGCCACATGGCGGCCCTGCCCTTGAGCTTCGCAGTCCTCAGCCAAGCCAACAGATCCTGGATAGTCGGCCAGCGGGTCTGGTATTGGTCGAAAACTCCGGCCTGGGAATATAGATGATCCAGCCCCGCGACCAACAGACTGATCACTCCTTCTCCGCCGAAATAGGCGTTGGCAATCACATCCACAATCAGCTTTATCCAGATATGGGGCTCGCACCCGGGCGGTGGTATAAGTGGGTTGAACCTGAACGGCGATACCTTCCTGCCGATGGTGTAGACCCTCAGCTTCGGGTGCGGGTCCATCAGGTCCCGGTACCCCCTCTTCCAGTCGAGAGCCAGAACCTTGATGCCTCGGGCCATAATGCCCTGCATGAGTATGAAGGTCAGATTGGTCTTGCCCGAGCCGCTCCTGCCGGCTATCAGGATGTGCTCCCTGAGACGCGGACTCTTCAAATAGAAAGGGTACATTGGGTTGCCGGCGTAGGAGATAGCACCTACATTGATATCGCCGGACCTGGAGAACTTCTTTGTCGGCGGCGGGAAAGGAGATCGGTCTATATTGTAATCGGCCCCAAGATGTTTGACTGCCAATAGCTCCAGGGTCTGTTCGATATCGGCCTTGCCGTCGGCGTCGGACTCGGCCAAGTAGGCCGACCATAACCGGTCGACCTTCTTGCCCATAACGGGCTTGAGCTTACGGCATAGCTCCTGGACCCGGGTCATCACGATGCATCACCTTGCGAGTCTTCCAGGATCGATAGTTTTCTATAGGCGGTCAGGTAGCTTTGAGCATTTTCAGGGAGAGCCAACCGCAGCTTGGATATATCCTTCCACAGGTTGACGCGCTCGGCACGCTGGTCACGATAGAGCCCGTCCAGCCGCTTATTCACAGAATACGCGATTCTGCTGTCTGCAGGGCCATGGTAGGCCTCGTGATTGTGGAGGCAGTTGGCGGCGGCGCACTTGGCGATGTCGAGTTCATACATATTCTGTGCGTATAGCTCGTAACGCCGGCGTATCTGCCCGATGACATCATCCAGCCCCAACCAGGATGTGTGCTTCTTATCCGATATGATGGCTGCAACCGGATCGGCTCTTGGGATAGCCAAATAGCCATTGGCGATAATTTGCTCTACGCTTGCGCCATGATGGAATGCGGTCCTGCCGGTAAGGTCTGATGAGAAATCATATGTCGAAGGTGCCGGGCTGAGCAGCCCGGCAAGCAAGCTGCCCTTGCTATCCAGATATCGCTGGACGATTCCGGACTCATAAAAGTATGCCACATAGTTGGGATTCTCGTTTCGCTGTCGAACTGGATTGCCGGTAAACATCTTGCCACTTGAAAAAAGTACCTCCTGTGAAGTGGTAAAACGTTCTCATATAAAAACTTTTCGGTTTTCGTAGCCACTTGAAGGTAATGAGGGATAGGGGTGGGGGTGCCGGGGAGGGGGAAGGGAGATCCGCCCGAAAGGGCGCAAGCTTTATATAGAAGTTATATCATCCTCATAGCTGGTGATGCATTATGACAGAACTGACAGACCAAATGCTGTATCTCGTACAGGCCAACGCCGCCGCCAAGCTCGCCGATCTATCCAATAGATATGTCCATGCACAGCCTTCCGAGCGAGAAGCGATCCAGGCGGCAATACAATTCGAAAGATGGCTGGTAGAGAGCTGCGAGGACTGCCTGCTGTAACTCCACGGACTTTCCCAAGTCAGCTTTTCTCCAATGCCTCAAAGGTCATCCAATGCTTCTTTCTGTTCCTGAAGGTCTTTTCTGATCTTTCGCATGAATCCGTTATCCCAATGCTCGATGCAGAAACGAATCAGTTTCTTCATGAGTTCGAAGTTCTCATCACGTTCCTTCTTTTCCTCTGAGCCATCACTTGCGAATCCATACACGTCGAGTTCCTCAGTACCATCTTCGGTCTCCTCCCAGACCTCCCAGTTGTCCCGATTGCATAGAGCAAGGGTCTGTCCGTCACTCTGCGTGTAGTTCACATAGAACGTCCTGCCCTCGTGCAGAACCGTCCAGTCCCTCGATATCTGATTCGTCTCCAGCTTCATTTTCTCACCTTGTACTGACCTGTAGTGCCGATGATTCAGCCCTGTGACCGCAATTGTCGGAGCCTCGGGATGCCTCACTCGCTACGAATCGGCCCCAGTATATTCTGACACTGCATACATCGAAGCCTCTCTTGCTCGAAAGCCTTCGAGACAATGACGCTCATCCTGCATTCGGGGCATAAGATAACACCTACCTGCTTGCACATCAGCCGTCCTTGGTCGGTGTCAAAATCAATGAAGTTGTGCGGGTTCTCGATGTCCCTGAATTGGCCCAGACGCAGGTCTGCAAAATATGCCGTTCTTCCATAATGGACTATCGGCAACATCCTCGGGCCTGTCACGACCTTCAGATTTGGTACTCCCATTCTTCATCACCTTTGTTGAACCGCTCTCAATGGCGGTTCACCTGCTTCTCTGTGAACCGCCATAGCAGGGGCAGAATGCGATCAAGCCGTCTTCTTCTCCTCGACCTTCACAAGCTCCTCTGTCAACTGTGCAATAGGAGTCGCCAGTATCTTCTGAGCCTTGTTCTGCAGCCAAGCGTCAACCTGAGGCTTCAGCCTGCCGCCGGAACTGCTGACATAGTTGGTCACGGCGTTGTAGAAATCCCATCTGCTCACCCGGCCTTCTTCATTTGATTTGACCCTTGTGAGGATCTCCTGGACGTGCTTCTTCTTTCGGAACAAAGCCTTTGCCAGCAGTCTCAATGCCTGCCACTCCACGCTATCCTTCATGGAGATGCTGACCATGCTGGCCAGTTTCTCATCGCCGGCAATGATGTCCTTGATGATCTTGTCGATAAGTCCCTCCACAGTCACCTTCAATTCCTCGGTGTACTTGATCCTCCTGGGCTTGACTATGTCGTTTACGATCATGCCGTTCGAGCAGGCCAGCCTCGTTACACGAGCGGCTATCACAAGACCCGCCACCTGGCCGTAGTCCGAAACTACCCGTATCCCTGTGGTGAAGCTCTCTCCGACCTTTGTCAATTCCAGCTTCGATTCCGGGAAATCGAAGTCGACCTGTATGCAGTGCTTGGACTGCTTCAGCTCGGCCTGGGCAGTGATGTTCAAGCTCGACAACGCCTCCACCAGGCATTCTACGGCATGTCGGTGCTGGATCACCATGTAGCTCTTCGGAGCCAGGCAGGCCAGCTCACCTTTTTCGACGTTCCACACCCCCATGTGGCTCTTGCTGAGATAGTCCCCGCCGTCCTTGACGATGTGGACATCCCGCATCTCGGCCCGGTCAAAGCCCATTGCCAGATTCTTCAACTGGGCCAAGCCGATTCTTTCTTCACCCATCTTCATTACCTCCGGGCCGTCCGTCTAAAGCGAATCGGCCCTCTTCGCGCCGACATGAAGAGGGCCGCCAAAAAACACGTCGTATAGACATTCACCGTGTGGGCTGGCGCAGTCAAACCCACCCAATGAATTTGTAGCCCTTTACGCTGTCGTAGTTCTCCTGCCAGATATCTCTATTTTCCCTCCGCCAGCAGCTCATCAAATTAGAACCGACGAAGATATAGCTCTTGCATTCGTCGCACGCGATATAATGACCCCTGCCAATGTTGAACAGTCTGACCCTATGGCCAAAGCGGCATTTGACATCGGCGAAACAATCGCCAATCTCAAAGTTGCCCACGGTTGTCATGCTCATCACAGTTTATCAAGGTCGATGATAACGCCTTTCTTGATGTAAATGACGTGCTTTCGATGCAGCCTCGTAAAATCCTCTGGAAAGAACATGGCATCCTTCACAGGCACGGCCGCGGACTGTTTCCTTTTTGCCATTTTCAAAACACCTCCAACATCGCTCATCAGCCATGCGTCCTCTTACTTGATGTCCCTAAGGACGCACTCGAGGCTCTCTTTCGCATATTCAGCGTTTCTCCTGCTGCCAAAACCACCCCTTGCATCCAGGATTTCATAGAACCGCCTCATGATTTCCGCAATGTCGGGATTGGTCCTCAGAAAATCATAAAGACGCTGGAACAATACGTAGCTGGACCTGTCTCTGATTCGCTGGACTTTTGCGATTTCCGATTCGGCAGCCTTTTCTGATTGCTCAATGATTCCCGCGTCGCGTTCTTGGTTTCCCTTTTCGGACATGGTAACTCACCTCCATTTGCCAAAATAGCTATTCCTACATGATGACTTCCTCCACGTTGTTGCCATTGCCGGAATCCTCGTTCTGCAAATCGATAATCTTCTCGAACGCCTTGCGAAGGCAATGTATCGCCAGCGGGATTTCATTGCGATTGAACGAGCCGCTGCTCTGCCATTCACCGTTCTTGTCCTTGTACCTGCGCTGCACCGTTGCCTTCAGTATCGTCGCCGCACCACGAGGCATCTGTACTTCGTTTTGCCAAATCGCCGATGAAACCTGGCCGGCCTTGAACCTCGCTACGGGTAGTTGTTGTCCTGTCATCTTCTCTTACCTCCGGGCCAATCGTCTAAAGCGATAAGGCCCTCTTTCCGACGAGAAAAAGAGGGCCGTCCTAAGATATAAATGTTGTGAACAGAATCGGTCTGGCAGGTCCTGGCGATACTTACCAAGTTCCCCATAAAGCGGCAGCCCGCTGCTCACGCCGTCTTTCGCTGGCCTGCCGCAACTGTGCAATCTCCCGCTCCAGCCGCCTGGCTCGCAGGTACAGTCTGGCCAACGCCCGCATGTCTTCGTTGACGATGTGTTCAATACCGATGATGTCCATCTCCAGGTATTGTAGAATCAGACGCTTGCCCTCCACCTTTATCCTCTCGCTGACCATGGCAAGCCTGACCAGCAACTCCTTTCGCTGCTCTCTCAATATGTCGGCCTTGTACCGGGCCTTGTCGAACCCGCCGCTATACCGGTCGAAATCAACCGTGCCGAATGCACCCCAGTCGAGGTTGCCGTTCTCGTCAATCTCCGGCCTGATGCCGCCCTTGCTTGTCTTGACAGGCAACGCCAATATGGGGCCGAATTCATGCACCAGAACCTGCCGTTCCAGTTCGTCCGGGTCGGCCAATTCGCTGTCATCCAGGCCGGGCACACTGCCGTACCTGTTGCCTTGCTGCCTTCCCAGCAACACCGACTCAGGCACCTCGATACCATCATCAACCACAAAACCTGTTTCGTTATTCATTCCGAACACCTCCGTCTTTTCGACGGTCTATCCGAAAAGACGGTTGTCGCCGTTCTTCTTGAGACCGTAACCACTATCCCCGCTCATTAAATTTTTAGGAGCACCGCCTCCGACCGGCGGCCCTCGGACGAGGGCCGAGCTGGACGCCGGGAAAAATTTAAGAAGCGGGATAGAAACGGTCTCAAAAACCGGCCGGGCCTTTATATTGAAAAGCCGAGCCGTTAAGAATTTGTGCTCTGAGCGGGGAAGCCCGAAGGGGTAAGAGTGCAAATTCAGGCTTGGCTTTGAGAGAATAAAGGCGAAAAGGCCGGGCATTGCTCTCCCCCGGCGCATCCGTGAAACCATAATGCTTCATCTGGGCCGCTCAGCCTGTTTCACGCTCCAAACAGCTCTCTCGACCTCCTCTTGCCAGAACCACTCCAGCCACCAGATGCACCACTCCTCCCGTCCTTTCGCCTTCATGCACAACACATCTTCGGCCAAAGCTATCATCAAATCTTTTTGTATATCCATACATGCCACCTCCGAGTGAACTATCCTCCGGGCCGGTTGACCCGCTCTAATGTGGCCCCCCTTATCAAAGCATATTCCGCAGCGCAATAACACCAAGCCAGCACACAAGAAAACAACAAACGGCCGACTCTTCCCACCAGGGCTATTAAGGCAGTAGTTCAGATAACTTCAGCTCATCCAACGACAATTCCGCCTCAACCATCAAACCCAGCTCTTTACGCATGTATAACTGCTCACCTGGGCTCAGACGCTCATTCAAACCAAACCACGCCATCAGGTCATCTACAGGCAACATCTGGCCGTACGCATCCCTTGGCAGTTTTCCCTGAGAACGAATCCACGCGATAATGCTCCTGACCTTGTATACGTTCATTCCCTCTACTCCGGTCAAACCACTCCCTCAGGCGGTTCACCCGATCCATAGTGAACCGCTACAGGCCGGACAACGACCGCTACCCACCCATACATGAGCCGGGCACAGCTTATATACACCGATCCGCACAGAGGCCAAAAGACAGTCAGTCAGCCCAAACAACGAACTCGCCGCTTAACGCTTGTCTACCGCAGCGCACAATCCCACAAGAAGCACCACAGACCAACACCACCTCCCTTCGCCTTAACATTCTGGAGCACAAGCGTCATGCGACATTGCGTATAGTGAGCGCTTAGGGATGCGGTTCAATCTCTCATCCAATCGCCCTCAACAATTGCCCCGCCACCTCCCCCGCTTGTGCAGAATATTCTCTCCCTCACCGACCAGCCCCGGCCTCTTTTCCACCACCTGCTACTTCCTTTCCTGTTGTTTTGACCATTGTACGAGGGATTTATTAATATAGTCGGATTATGATACTCTGCGTAAGGTCTTCAGATACAAGGCTTTACCGGCGTTTTCCAAAAACAATTATGATACATTTCGGCGCCCCTCAGACCCTATTTATGATACAGTTCAGGCTCGATTTGGCGAATTATGATACAGTTCAGCGTTACCTAAATTAACTTTATGATACATTTCGGCGATTTATGATACACTTCGGGATGGCCGCTCTATTCAGTCCGCCCCTACCGTCCGCTCGTACCGATAACGGAGAACCCACCGACCACACATCCGGATCCGCCCGGGGCGTCCACAGCCAGAGGGAGAGTAGTTTTCCACTGCACGCCTGGAGTAGTAGTATAAGTATTACTCTACTTATTCTACTTACTACTACTTAGGGACGACGTTTATAAATCCTTTGAAAAGGGACTTTGCAGAGACCATTTCACCGAGCAGTAGTAACCGAAAATCGAAGCCCGTAAATAGACACCTGCACCACCCATCCAGCATTCTCCATGCGAAAACTGCACTCTCTCTGAGGTTGCTGAAAACCGGAACATTTATATAGGTGCACTTCCAGTGAAGACATCTGGAGGTGATTTTCGTATGGAACCAACCAAAGTACGAACCAAGATACTCAGTCAGATTCAACACATGGTCGGCTCTGCAATAATCAAGGACCGGCGATTCCTCGATGATGAGCAGCTGATTCGAGCGGAGCAACTGGCAGTGCTGGAAGAGATCTTCAACGCCAATGTCCGCGATACCGAAATTCGGGAGTTGAGCAGCCATTTTTCAGCCATACTCCGCGGAGACCATCCCTGCCATCTGGCGATATGGGGTAAAACGGGCACAGGCAAAACGCTCACACTGAGCTACTTCCTGAACCTGCTGTCCGAGATGTGCCGCGCCAAGAACGTGCCGATGCGCCATGAACATTTGGACCTATCAAATCCAAGACCATGTTTTCGGGCGCTCAATGACCTCGCCTGCATGCTCAACGCAAGCAAGAGGTACCAGAAAGGGATCTCCCTGGAGGAGATGATGATCAGAATCGAGACAAAGCTCTCCGGCTACCAGGGCTATCTGATCCTCTTCATCGATGAGGTGGACAATATCCGCAGGGATAGGGATAACTTCATGACTTTCCTGGTGCGAAGGCTGCCTCAGAGAATCCCGGCCAAACTCATACTCGTTTTGGTCTCAAACCGCCTGGATTGGCCCGATCACCTTGATCCCCGTGTAAAATCCTTCCTGAAGCTCAACGAACTGATTTTCAAGCCCTATGATGCCGTTGACCTGCAGCACATACTGCGTATCCGTGTGGAAAAGGCGCTCTATCCGGGGGCTGTTGAATCTGGCGTGATTGAGAAGATAGCAGCGATGGCCAGCCGTGACCACGGAGATGCCCGCAGGGCCGTTGCGCTGCTGGCAAAGAGCGCCTACTTGGCCGAAAAGGCAGGGACAAACATCACGTTCTCGCTGGTTGACCAGGCCTCTGCAGAACTGGACCAGGACCGCTACCTTACACTATTGCGATCAGCACCCACACAGCTTCAGGCAGCTATGGCCGCTGTCATCGAGGCCTTACACAAAGCCAAGACCGAATCGATCGGTACCGGAGAAGGCTATGATGCGTACAAGCTGTTCTGCAAGAGGGTCGGTTTGCGACCTTTGACAGGCCGTGCCTTCGGCGATCTGATATCCGAGCTGGATATCTACTCCTTATTGAGAAGTCGGGTGCTTTCCAGGGGCAGGTATGGCCGGACCCGCGAGATAGTGGTGGATTTGCCGCAGGAATTAGTGGACAGGGTGTATGCTCAGATTCTCTTGAATTTCGAGTTGCCCGGCTAAGGCAGGGGCGCACGGCAGCAAAGACTGCCAAGGATTGACTGCTGAGCAACCATGAGATCGCCGCCCTTGGCCCAGATTTCGGCTGAGGCGCCATCGGCAAAGAGGCGACCGCATTCGGTCAGCCACACGAAATTCGAGGGCTCCATCTCCCGGATCAATTTGCACAAGGCTACCAGACCACCATTAGTACTTGTCAGGAAAAGCAGCCGAAATCC
>JAFGTU010000148.1 GCA_016933985.1 Sedimentisphaerales bacterium
CTGCCGATGTAATTGGCAGGTACTTGGTCTGTAATTGTATAGAGGCGGGCGAAAAAGCGGAGTATGGGTGATGTGATTAAAAGGGCAGAAAGTGTATCTGCTCGATTTTAGAGTTGTGGTTCCAGGTTTGCATCGCGATTGGAAAGTAAAGGGGTTTGAAATGAACCAGCGAAAACGGTATGGCAAGAGTGTATTGGCGTGCAGGATTGTTCTCTTATTGGCGGTTACGCTTTGCGTTGCAGCAGGTGGCTGCGGCAATAAGATGGCTATGTTTGAGGAGAATCAGCTTAAGCTTCAAACACTGGTGGAGATGAATGCTCATCAGATAAGCAAGGCCGCCCAACACGCTGAGCAGAACCAGCAGGACCTGCAGGCCGCAATTAAGCTCATTCGCAGCAGCACGGAGGAATTGACCGCTCAGATCGCTTCCTTGGGCTCGGAGCATACCAAGCTGCAGGCAACAGTGCTGGCCAACAATGCGCAGATGAGCGATAAGATCGGCGGGATTGAACAGAAACAGCAGACTCTCGCAAGCGAGATCGCTGCTTACCAGCAGAGGATTGCCGGCGAAATCAGCAACGTCCAGGCCGGGACGGCTCAAGTTGCCGCCGACCTGGCGGCCGTTGCCGATGCCCATGCAAAACTTGAAGAGACTGCGAACAACGAGAGGCAACGGGCGGATGGAAGGGTCGCTGTGATTGAGCAGGACCTGCTCAAGCAGCGCCAGGAGATTGAAGCAGTAGGCAGCAACGTCCGAAAATTGACGGCCAGCGTGGGAGCATTGGAGGAAAATCTCCTGAAATTGCAGAGCGTTCTCCAAAACGACATACAAAATCTTGCCGATGTAATAAAGGTAGTAGGCCAGGGACAGATTGAGTTTGAGGATAATACCGACAGAAGGATTAGTGAATTGGTTGGTTCTATGGGCCTTCTTGAGCAGAGCCAGACGGCATTGCGCGAGCAGGCCGAGGAGATGGCAAGCAGCAATCAGGCGATGATCAGCAATCTGGCCCTGACCCTTGATCAGTTGAAGACCCGCTTATCAAGCCTCGACCCGACGCAGCCGTCGAGGGTGGTGGATACGGAGGTTGCCGTATCCGAGGAGGTAAAACAGCCCGATTGACCAAGAATGCGGGTAATGGCGCCGGCATAACGCTCATACCGTCGCAGTGCCCCGCTAATATGTGATCTCCAGGGAAAGGACAAGCAGCGCCGGCGCACTTGTCCTTTTTCATTGGCAAATCAGCGCGGGTCCATATTTCGAGGTTTGCACGGTGCGTTGCAACATGGTATAATGCCGTGGTCTTTTTGTAGAGGCTGGGTAATTCATAATGAAGAAACGTTTTGATTTGGCTACCCAAAGAATGCTCTTGATGGCGGTGTTATGCTTGTGCATAACCGTCCTGGGCGCTTGCGGTCACAAGCCCGGTTTTAGGGGGGTCGGGAAGGCCCGCAAGCCGCCTCGTATTCGAATGTCCTGCTATGCAAGCTCAACGGTGGGTACGACTTATGCCGATCCCGAGCGCCTGGGACCACACTCGTACAGGAAGAGCAACGAGGAGAAGAACGGTATAATCTACACATGCAAGGGGGGGCACATTGACATAGCTCATTTGCGAAAAGGGGCGGATTGGACGGCGTTTCTTGCGGAAAGGACCCTGGAGCAGCTCAAGAATCACAAGGCCAAGTTCTCATTCAAGTTGTATGAGCCTTCCAGGTATTTCGTGCAGGTGAGGTATCCCGAGAACTGGCGGGTCCTGCCGGAGAACGAGAGAGAGGAGATTTCTCGCGAGGTTTCCATCAAGCTGGGCCAGTACTTCTCATTCATCGGATGCACGTGGCATGAGATTCTGACCTGGTTCGGGTACAGGCCGTTTGTGCTTTATCCTGAATTTGCGTCGTCTTTCTCCTGGGAGGACACTTACTCCAATCTACTGGGAACCCACATCGCCGGCATAGCGCTTCGTGATACCGAGCGCGAGTACGATGATGCTGTGACCGTAGCTCTGCTCTCTGAGATCGAGAGCTTGGGGCCTCAATCCAGGAAGGTCGCTATGCGTGCTTCCGAGCAGGTGCGCGGCAAATGGTTTTCCGGTGGTTTTCTCTTCCTCATCAATATGAGAGGACGCAACTTGGACATCGGGCTCGACGACGGTTTTGTTACGCCCTGGCTTGTGCCTTCTTTGGATGAGTGCCCCGGGGCACAGCCTGAGGATTACCCTGTGCCGAATCTCGATTGCCTTGGAGAGTATGGGTTTTCAGTTCGACTTGAGATCGAGCCCAAAGAGGTGGAAAAACGCAAGATTTTGAAGATCGTCTATCCGGATTCCAAGAAGCGGGGCAAGCGGATCGAACCAGCCGTCCACTTCTCAACCATCATGGACCGTATCGAACGGGATGCCCGGGAGAAATACGGCGGCGATATCGGGCCCCCGGCCGCAGATCGCCGCATAGAGTCTCCGCCCAATACGCCGGGGCCGGTTGGTGATGCAAACATGGCGGATTCGGCGCTTGTTTCGAAGGCGGGCTATAAGAAATGAAAGCCAATTTTCGCACTATCGCAGCAACGGCGGCAACCACGGTGGTTTGTCTTATCATGGTCTTCGAGACAGGCTGCGCGGGCGGCGGCTTCTCCGGCGGGAGCGTCATGCGACCGCCGCGCGGACGCGTAGGCCGCTATGCGAGCACTTCGCTGGGAACGTCCTTCCTTGATACTAACGGTGTCGGAACGCACGGATACCACAATGGATGGGCTGAGAAGAACGGGATAGTATATACCTGCAAAGCCGGGCACGTTGACATCGCTCACGTTCGTAAAGCAGCGGACTGGACGGCATATACGGTGGCCAACATTCGCAACCAGCTCGAGAAGGACGAGACGGAGTTCTCATTCAGGCTCAAGGAGTCTTCCCGCCACTTTGTTGAGCTGACGTACCCGGAATGGTGGCAAGATCTGCCGGCCGACGAGAAGGGACGCATCAGAAAAGACATCGCCATCGGTCTGGGGCAGTACTTTGCTTATTTAGGCGGCGTGTGGCACGAGATCATTACGTGGTTCGGCTACAGGAGCACGGGAATATATCCCGAGTTTCCCTCCGCGTTTGGATGGGAAGACGGGTTTTCCGACCTCTTAGGAACATATCTGGCTACGAAGGCGCTGCGCGATACCGAGCACGAGTACGACGAAGCCCTAACCCTTGCCATTAGCCGTGAATTAGAGGATCTCGGCGCTCAGTCGGGACACACCGGACGAAAGGCCTCGGATAGCGTAAGAGGCTTGTGGTTCTCCGGCGACTTCCTGTTTATTATGGATATGAAAGCCCGCAATTTCGACACTGGAATGGACGATGGTTTTATCACTCCGTGGCTTGTCCCCGTCCTGGCCGAGTGCGAAGGCGCCGAGGCCCGCCCTTATCCGGCGCCTAATCTTGAGTTTCTTTCGGAGTACGGCTTTGGGATAAAGTACGAATTCGAGCCGAGGGAGAAACAAAGACGAAAGATATTGAATATTGTATTCGGCGACACAGGCAAAAAAAACAAGCGCCTGATCCCCTCCTTCCATTTTCCCATAATTATGGAGTATATCCGCAACGATGCGGTCGTCAATCACGGCTGCTATGTTGACGGCAACTTCACAACATCGGCAGAGCAGACTCCGGACAAGTCGGCAGAAGTGATTAAAGATCAAACATCGCCGAGCGACGATGTCCGCAAGCCCGATATGGCTGAATAGCGGGCTACTCGAATTCATTGAGCCAATCGGCGGCAAGCTCCCACAGGTCCGCCGCTGAAACGCTTCCATCGCCCGTCAGGTCCGCCCCGCCGCAATCGTCACACACGCCATCGCCCCAGCGCGTCGCAAAGAGAGCAAAGTCTGTGCCGTCCACATCTTTATCCTCGTCGAGATCGGCGGCGAGGAACGGTTCGTCGTCGTAGCCGTAGATTTGCGATTCGGTGGCGACATATACTGGCTCCTCCGCCCCGAGCTCCCAAGCCGGCTGCACGAAGAAGTACAGCATTCGAATATCTTTCGCCCGCAATTCCTCCAACAGTTCCGGGACAAGGTTCGGCTCGAGCCGCGGC
>JAFGTU010000149.1 GCA_016933985.1 Sedimentisphaerales bacterium
ATCAACTCCGAGACCAACGTCCAGGACTTGACAATCTACAACTGCATAATCCGCAACATCTGGCAGCGCGGCGTCAAGGGCGTGAAGGTCCCCAAGGCCAACCGCGAACAGGTTCGCCCGAAACGCTGCCGCATAGAGTATTGCCTGTTTTACAACGATCGGCCGAAAAAACTAAGCGACGACCCGGGCGATATCGCCGGCGGGAACTATATCGGCGGTATCGACGTGATGTATCCGACCGGCTGGACCGTCAGCGACAACGTATTCATCGGCATAAACGGAGCAACGAGAGAGGCCAGAGGCGCCGTCTTTATCTGGCACGATGCCCGCGACTGCATCGTCGAGCGCAACATCATTATCAACTGCGACGCCGGCATCTGCCTCGGCAATCCGCACCGTGACGAGGAGACGACCATCCACTGCACCGGCTGTATCGTCCGCAACAACTTCGTAGCCAACGCCACCGAAGGCGGCATCGTCCCCGTATATACGAAGGATTGCCGAATTCTCAACAATACCGTTTACGAAAAGGACAGTCGCCTGGCCCGGCTGATTCGCACCGTCTTCGACAACGATGGGCTGCTGATAGCCAACAATCTCGTCAGCGGATCCAAAATCAGGAACGAATCAAAAAGCGAAATCCGGTTCGTCAATAACATCGAAAAAGACGTGGCGGATGCCTTTGTCGATCCGACTAAAGGCAACCTGCACCTGAAAAGCAGACTCGACGAGGTAATCGACGGAGCGGTCAAGTTGGAGGAAGTGACAACCGACATAGACAACCAGCCCCGCGGCCCAAAACCAGACATCGGCGCCGACGAGCTCCAGTAATCGGCCGGAACTGAATTTGGAGGTGTCGCCTCAAAGATTCATCGGTATTCCGCGACCCCGCAGGTATTGCTTGATCTGCCGGATACTGTAGTTGCCGAAGTGCGTGATCGACGCCATCAGCACGGCGTCGGCGTGCCCGTCAACAATTGCGTCGTAAAGATGCTCGAGCGTCCCCGCCCCCCCGGATGCAATCACGGGGATATTAACCGCATCGCTGATAGCCTTGTTAAGCTCGTTGTCATACCCGGCCTTGGTCCCGTCGGCATCCATGCTCGTCAGCAGAATCTCCCCGGCCCCCAATTCCTCGCCGCGGGCGGCCCACTCAACCGCATCGATATCGGTAGGCTCCGTCCCCGCCTTGACGGTAACATGCCACTTGCCAGACTGGCCTTTAGTGCGCCGCGCATCAATCGCCAGCACAACGCACTGGCTGCCGAACCGCTCGGCCCCCTCCGTCAGAATCTCAGGATTCTCGACCGCAGCCGTATTGACCGATACCTTCTCCGCCCCGCTCCGCAGCAAAGCGTCCATCTGCTCGACGCTTCTGATTCCGCCCCCGACTGTAAACGGAATAAACACATTCTCCGCAACCCTCTCCACAAGCTCGACAATCGTCTTGCGGGACCGAATCGTCGCCGTAATATCGAGAAACACCAGCTCGTCGGCCCCCTCATCGCTATACCGCGCACCAAGCTCCGCCGGATCACCCGCATCGCGAAGGTTCAAAAAATTGACCCCCTTCACAACACGATTATCTTTAACATCTAAACAAGGAATTATCCGTCTGGTCAACATAACTGCAAATCTCGGCCTTTGCCTCGTAACAAAGCAACTACAAACTGTCATTCCCGCGCAAGCGGGAATCCAACCATACCAACAGTGCTAATCTGGGTTAATCCGTGTCTAAATTTCTGGAATTTGTGGTTCACTTCGTGCCTTAGTGTCTTAGTGGCCATGACCTTTCTGGCAAATGTTATAGAAATTCCGCAGCACCTCCAGCCCGCACTTGCCGCTCTTCTCGGGGTGGAACTGCGTCCCATAGACATTTCCCTTCTGCGCCGATGCGACAAGCTCGAACCCGTAGTCCGCATAAGCGACCTTGGCCGTTTCGTCGCTCACACTCGCACAATACGAGTGCGCAAAATAAAAATGCCTTCTATCCCCCATGCCGGCGAACAAATCCATATCGCCCGGCAGCTCAACCTGGTTCCACCCCATATGCGGAATCACCCTCCCCGGCGGAATCGCCCCGACCTTGCCCGAAATCAATCCAAGCCCATTGTGCACCCCGTACTCGCTGCTCTGATCGAACAGCATCTGAAAACCCACGCAAATCCCAAGAAGCGGCTTGCCCGCCGACGCCGCTTCTTTGACCAATTCGCTCGCCGATCCTAACGCGCTGACCGCATACCCGAACGCCGCAACACCCGGCAAAACAAGCCCCCACGCATCCCTAATCGCCCCGGCCTCCCGGCTAAGCGCAACTTCGCAACCGATATAACGAAATGCGTTGCAGACGCTCTTTACATTGCCCACGTTGTAGTCTATTACAACAATCATGCACGCCATTGAACAGCACAAAGCCCCATCAGTCAAATAAGATAATCTGATACACTCCATTACCCGTCGGTAATTCATTGCGAACATCACCCGATCCAAAGGCGTAGATTCTTCTTGAATCACGGCTTGCTTTGTGCTATAATATCTTACTGATAACCTTGGATAAACGCTCAATTTGACAAGGGATTAGAGTTCGTTGGCCTGCGAATTAAGGCTCTGGAGCAGTTGAACAGGTCGAAATGCCGAAGATAAAAGTCAAATGTGCAGTTCGTAGCATATGCCTGAGCACGCTGATCTGTTGCCTGCTCGTCGGCAGCGGTCTGGATATGGCCGTAATTTGCCACGCGGAGGATGGACAGACTGCAATAGAAGCCGCCGCCGGCAGCGGCTGCGTCAAATCGCCTCCCGCCCGCTCCGATGAGGCCTGCAAGCCCTCGACTGAGCACGAATTCTCATCGACCGACCATTGCGGCGATTGTGCGGACGTCCTGATATCAATCGGTCCTGCTGTCGTTGTGAAGAAAACCTGCGAAGTCAACATCGCTTCGGCAACCTGGAATTCACTCGCTGTTGTAACGCCTGCTGTCGCTGATTCAGCACATAGTCTCTCGCTCCCGCGGCTTGTTCTGCCGCCTCCCTGCTTTGCCCCACTCGAATCAGTGGTCCTGTTGATTTGATCCCCTGACTACATCATTTCCGTTTCCAAACTGCGGTCGTGAATAAGAGCCAAAGCCGCCGCTGCGGCCCAGCGTTCTCAAGGACCCTTAAGATACTATTGGGACAAATTCTATGCATACGAGATTACTGATGTTTCTGGTCGCTCTGTCGGTTATTCTAATCCCCGGCTGCGCTGAGCCTCATCGCTCTGCCGTGCCGAGCGACACAACCGCCGCCCCTGCAGTTTCCCGGCCCGCTGACACATCAGGCACAGTGCGGCAGACAATCGGATGCCAGGAAGGACAAGTCACATTGCGAGACGCTATTGCCTGCGCCATCGTCAACAGCCCCAGGCTTCGCGCATTCTCCTGGGAAATCCACGCCGCCGAGGCAAACCGGATGCAGGCCGCGCTGCCGCCAAACCCCGAGCTTGAGGTTGGAATTGAGGAATTCGGAGGCACCGGTGCGCGCCGGGGCTTCGATGCTTCGGAGACGACGATCCAGGTCGGCCAATTCATCGAGCTCGCACAGAAACGCTCAAAGCGAATACACCTCGCATCGCTCGAAAAGCAGCTCGCACATTGGGACTACCAGGCTAAACGTCTCGATGTCATATATCAGGTGGCCACTGCTTTTGTCGATGTCCTCGCTGCACAGGAGAGACTCGACCTCGCCAAAGAGTCACTGCGCCTCACTGAACAGACTTATACCGCCGTTGCCCAGCGAGTCGATGCAGGCAAAGATTCTCCGCTGGAAGAAACCAAGGCCAAAGTCTCCCTCTCTACCACGCGGATGCAATCGCAAGCAGCCCTCCAAGACTTGGAATCCGCAAGGACCCGCCTTGCCGCCACATGGGGCGCGACTGATGCCGAATTTGACGACGCCGTCGGCCAACTCCACCGGGTCTCGCCGGTGCCCGACTTAAACGACCTTGAAGCCCTCATCCCACAGAATCCGGATGTCGCACGCCGGACTGCGGAAGAGCAAAGGTATCGCGCCGCTTTGGACCTCGAAAAGGCCAAAGCGACCTCCGATCCCGCCATAAGAGGCGGCTTAAAGCAGTTAAACGAAGGCAATGATACCGCTTTAATCATCGGCATAGCTATCCCCATTCCAATGTTTGACCGCAATCAGGCCGGAATAAGACGGGCAATTTATGCCATGGAAAGAGCCGCAGAACAGCAAAGAGCGGCTGAAATAGAAATTCACACCGATCTTGCCCATGCCGCCGGGAATCTCGCCACCGCATTTGCAGAGGCAACCGTCCTGGCTGACGACATCGTACCCGCAGCACAGAACGCCTTCGACGCGGCAACCCATGGCTACCAGGCCGGAAAGTTCGACTACCTCGACGTGCTCGACGCGCAGCGAACGCTTTTCGACGCCAAAGACCGCTACCTCAGTTCACTCGTTCAATATCACAAAGCAAGGGCTCATGTCGAACGCCTGATCGGCGGCAACCTTGACAGCGTCAAAAATATACCTGAAACGAAAGAAAACGAAAATTGACAAGAGGACTCTATCATGTTGGAAACAATACGCCGCAATAATCATTCCCTCATGCAAAAGGCAAACCACTTTGGCATGGCGCTGTTCGTCTTTGTCGTTCTCACTGCAACGGCTCTTTGGCTCACGGGCAACCTCCGCTTTGGACCCCCTGCTCGGGCGGAATACGATGGTGCTGTCACCGGCCCCAACACGCATGAACACGAATGCCGGACCGATGAAGGTGTATGCGAGGAACACACTGTTCCCGAATCGCTTTGTGCCAGGTGCGACCCTGAGCTAACCGCTGCTTTCAGGGCGAAAGGAGATTGGTGCGCCGAGCACAATCTGCCTGAATCTCAATGCACCGTCTGTGACCCGAACCTGATGAGTTCTTTCGCAAGCCGCATCACGGGGACATCCGGCCTCAGCGCCCTCGAAGAAGCTATGTGTGAACATCGGATTCGCACCGTTGAATGCGATAGCTGCCGTTTCGAGCTGGGCATAGTCCAGGTTCAGCCGCCGGTGGCAAATGCATTGATAGAGACAGCCGTCGTCCGGAATATGGAACGTACAGAAACACTAAAGCTTACAGGCCAGGTGCAATTAGACAAAACGACAGTGGTGGACGTGGTGCCGGCCGGTGGAGGGCAAGTCAAAAGGGTAGAGAAGCTACTGGGCCAGGAAGTAAACGAGGGCGATCTGCTCGCGGTTATCCATTCCGCGGATTTGGGCCAGGCAAAGGCGCAATTCCTGGAGGTGCAGGCTCGATTGGAGTTGGCGAATTCCACATTCGAACGGGAAAAGGACCTGCTTGAGAAGAAAGTAAGCAGTAAGGCGGATTTCCTCATCGCCTCAAGTGAATTGAAAGCCGCTCAGGCCTGTTATGCCGCGGCTGAAAGAAGACTTCGCCTCTTCGGCCTTGAATCAGAACAGATAGAAGCCTGCAAAAGTGAAAAAGACAATAGTCATTTTGCAGAATTTCTATTGCATGCGCCGAAAAGCGGCACGATCATCGCCCAGAATATCTCCGCCGGAGCACTGGTTGACTCCACACAGAGCCTCTTCACAATCGCGGATCTTTCAAATGTCTGGATTTGGTGCGACCTCTATGAAAGAGACTTGGCAGCGCTTCGTGAACGGCTTTCATCAGGCCAAAAAGTCGCGGCAAAACTAAAAACGAAGGCCTTTGAAGCACAGGTCTTCGACGGAACCGTTGACCTTATCGGAACCCAGGTGGATGAGCATACACGCACCATTAAGGTCCGCATTCAGGTCGAAAACAAGGAGCGAAAGCTCAAGCCGGGGATGTTTGCCGAGGCCGAAATTGCTATTCCGCTTAATGCACGCGCCACGGTAGTGCCATCCACAGCCGTTCTTTCCGATGAGGGCAGAAGCTTCCTTTTCCAACAGTGGAAGAATGATTTCTGGGTTCGCCGTGACGTCCGCGTTGGAAGACGACTGGGAAACTTCGTCGAGATACTGCAAGGCGTCCCCGCAGGCGCTACTGTTGTTGCTCGTGGCGCATTTATGCTCAAAAGCGATATCTTAAGAGAAAAAATGGGCGCCGGCTGCGCCGACTGACAAAAGGGGATTAGCCGATGTTGGACAGATTACTTCACTTCATTCTGCATCAGAGACTTTTTATTGTGCTTGTAAGCATCGTCTTACTGGCGGCGGGGATCATCGCCTGGACTCGTCTGCCGATAGATGCTTTTCCCGATGTGACAAATCAGCAGGTAATGATTCTCACCGAGGCCCACGGCCTGACTCCCGAAGACGTAGAGCGGCTAATAACATTTCCCATCGAAATCGAAATGGGCGGTCTGCCGGATGTCAGGCAGGTGCGCTCTCTGTCTAAAACCGGGCTCTCCCAGGTCGTCGTCATTTTCGAGGACCGCGCCGATATATACTTCGCGCGACGCCTTGTGTTCGAGCGCCTGGCGCAGGTAACAGGCAAATTGCCCGAAGGGATTGAGCCGGAGTTAGGCCCGATCTCGACCGGGCTTGGCGAGATATACCAGTACGTCCTCGAAGCCGGTTACTATTGCCCCACCCACGAACAGGCCTGGTCGCGCACGGAAGGTAAATGTCCGCAATGCGGCGCTGCTCTTGTCAAAAGCCAACACAGCTTGACGGATTTGAGAACAATCCAAAACTGGGTTGTCAGTCCTCAGTTACGTCGATTGCCCGGTGTAAATGAAATCAATAGTTTCGGCGGATTCGTAAAACAGTACCATGTGATTCCCGACCCCGCCCTTCTGCTCAAGTACGGAGTTTCGCTCAAAGACATCCTCGAAGCTCTGGAGGCGAATAATGCAAATGCCCCCGGCAGCTTTATCGTGCGGGACTGGGAACAAATCAACGTCGTTTCCAAAGGCTTCGCTCGAGGCATCCCAGACCTCGAACAAATAGTCCTCAAAGCAGAGCAAGGCACACCAGTTTACCTCAGCGACGTCGCCCGCATAGAGATTGGCCATCAGACAAGAAACGGAGTCGTCACCAAAGACGGCCGGGGAGAGGTCGTCTGCGGAATGGTCATCATGCTAAAGGGAAGCAATTCAAAGCACGTAGTCAATCGAGTCCGTGCAGAGATACCGGAAATCCAGAAGTCTCTCCCGGCAGGCGTGCGGATATCTCCATTTTACGACCGGACCAGCCTTATCCATGCGTGCATCCGCACTGTCTCAAGTGCGCTCGGCCAGGGGATCATATTCGTTGTTCTGGTTTTGTTCATCGTCTTGTGGGACATCCGCGCCGCCCTGACAGTCGCCGTTTCGCTGCCTATGGTCGCTGCAGTGACTTTTTTACTAATGGGTCGGCAGGGAGTTACGGCTAATCTGATGAGTCTGGGCGGTCTTGTCATAGCCATCGGAATGGTTGTGGACTGCCCCATTGTCGTGGCCGAGAATATTGCACGCCACATGCGAGAGAAGGCTGATTCCGCTGCATCAAGAATTCCCATAGCTTTTGAGGCCCTGCGAGAAGTGGCCAAGCCGGTAATATTCGCAATCCTGATCATCGTGATCGTTTTTATGCCTCTGTTCACACTTGAGGCCATGGAAGGCAAGATGTTTAAGCCGTTGGCGCTTACGATGTGTTTTGCCCTTCTTGGGGAGCTTGTGGTTGCGATGACCATTGTGCCGGTTTTGGCGTCCCTCATAATTAGACGCTCTGCCGGTCGGCGTAGTGAAAACCTGTTAATTCGCATCATCCACAGGATTTATGCGCCTGTGCTGTCGCTTGCTATTCGAGGCCGATGGGGTACTGTTGTCGTGGCTGCCGTTATTATGGTTGCTGCTTTCTCGGTGCTGACAAGGATTGGGACAGAGTTTCTGCCTCCATTGGATGAAGGCGCCCTGGCAATAAATATTGTTCGTTTGCCCACCGCCGGCGCCGAGGGCTCAGCCAAACAGGCATCAGCGATAGAGTCCGCGCTTCTCGCCAGGTTCCCGGAGATTGAGACAGTCGTCTCGAAGACGGGACGGGCCGAAATCGCCGAAGATCCGATGGGCCCCGAGCAAACCGACCTCCTGATAACGTTCAAGCCGCAATATAAAAAAGCAGTATCGGGCCGCAATAAAGAACAGATTGTGGAGGCTATTGGCGAGGAGCTGGACACATTCCCGGGTATAAGGCCGGCCTTCTCACAGCCAATTACATTGCGGGTGAACGAGCTGATCAGCGGCATAAAATCCGACATAGCTATAAAAATCTTCGGAGACGATATGGCCGTGCTGGCCGACGCAGCCGAAAAGATTGCCCCTATTCTTGCCGATATCAACGGCGCTGCTGATGTTAAGATAGAACAGGTCTCAGGTCTGTCTCAGATTGAAATACGGCCCGACCGCCGGGCAATGGCCCGCCACAAGGTCAACATCGAAGACATCAACCTCCTGGTTGAAACAGCCGTTGGCGGAAGGATCGCCTCTGCGATCTTTGAGGACCAAAAACGGTTCGACGTGCAAGTGCGTTTCCCCGAAGAGCGCCGCAGCAGCGTCGATGCTATCAATGACGTTCTGGTGCCGTCCCCCTTGGGTTACAACGTCCCCCTCGGAGAATTGGCGACAATCGCTGAAGTCGAAGTCCCGGCTCAGATTAGCAGGGAGGACTTCAGCCGAAGACTTATCGTGGAGTGCAACGTCAGGGGCAGGGACATCGGCGGCTTTGTCGCGAAAGCAAAACTGAGACTCGCAGAAGTGGAGAACAGCCTGCCGGAGGGCTACAGGCTGACCTGGGGCGGACAATTTGAAAACCAGCAGCGGGCAATGGCGCGACTCAAAGTCGTTGTGCCCCTCGCAACATTCTTGATATTCATTATGCTCTTCGGCTCGCTGAATTCTCTAAGAAGCGCAATCCTCATTCTCACGAATCTGCCCTTTGCAGTTGTTGGAGGCATTTTGGCTATGTATCTCCTGAAGATACACTTGAGCGTCGCCGCCATAATCGGCTTTATCGCTTTATTGGGAGTCGCTGTAGAAAACGGCTTGGTTCTGGTGAGTTTCTTTGACCAGCTGCGGAAGGGCGGAAAGAGGGTTTACGATGCGGTTGTTGAGGCTTGTCTGCTGCGGGTAAGACCTCTAATAATGACGACTCTAACTACGCTCGTAGGACTGCTGCCGATGCTCTATGCCACAGGTTCAGGTTCCGAAGTTCAGAAGCCCCTTGTGGCCGTAATCTTCGGCGGGCTTATTAGTTCCCTGTGTCTGACTCTTATTATACTCCCCGTGCTTTATATAATTTTTAATCGGGATGATACAGTTGTGGAATATTGAGACTTAAGGAGGAACATAAACATTAAAAGGAATCCGACTATGAAAATGGTAATCGCATTTATTAAGGAAAACAAATTCGATGATGTGATGCTGGCTTTGCATAAAATCGAAGGACTTACCGGCGCCAGCAGCTCAAAAATCCACGGCTTCGGCCGCGACAGAAGCAGGCATACTCCGGAACAGGAGACGGAGATTTCTTTGGATTTCAAGCCACACATCAGGCTCGAGACAGCCTGCCGCTCCGAACTTGTTCGACAGGTTATTTCAGCTATTAAAGAAGCGGCTCATACCGGCCTTTATGGGGACGGAAAAATTTATGTTTTGCCCCTTGAGGAGTCCCTGCGAATACGTACAGCGGAACGGGGTGAAAATGCCGTGTGATATTGCGCCTCAAGACCAATAGGCTATCGAATGCACCACAAATCAGCACATCTTGTCGAGCAGCACGGCGATTTGATGTCCGGAGTGTGCCTGCGTTTTTTGTATGATGACTCAGCCGTTTATTGCCGATAGAATGTTTGCATTGCACCCATTATTAGAGGACCTGCTTAATGTGTGGCATAGTAGCTTATTTGGGAAAGAAGCCCGCCCAGCCGATACTCGTTGAGGGCCTCAAACGACTCGAATATCGCGGCTACGACTCCGCGGGAGTCGCACTCCTCAGATCGGGAGCTATAAGAGTCCAAAAAACAAAGGGCAGAATCAGCACCCTCGAGGAAATCCTCGATCCCCCCGCGGATACCGACACACTCGGCATCGGGCACACACGTTGGGCTACACACGGTGAACCCAACACAATAAACGCACACCCGCACCTCGATTACACCGGCAAGATCGCCGTCGTGCATAACGGTATCATCGAAAACTACGCAACCCTGAAAACCTGGCTCCAAAACGAAGGCGTGGAATTCGTCAGCCAGACCGATACCGAAGTCGTAGCCAACCTCATCGGATGGTTCTACGCCAAACAGAACGGAGAATCAGGACCAAACAAGTTCGAATGGGCCGTCCAGAAAGCGCTTCGAGAGTTGCACGGGGCCTACGGGCTCGCTATCCTCTGCGCCGATTATCCCGATACCCTCATCGGCGCAAGAAACGGAAGCCCACTCATCCTCGGGGTCGGAAGCAGCGAATATATCCTCGCTTCAGACGCCGCCGCCATAGTCGAGCACACTACACAGGCAATATACCTGGCAAACAACGAAATGGTCACCGTCACGCCCGGGGCATTCAGCACGAAGACAATCGAAAATGTCACCATCGCCAAAGACCTCAAGGAAATCGAGTTTTCGCTCGAGCAAATCGAGCTTGGCGGGTTCCAGCACCACATGCTCAAGGAAATCTTCGAGCAGCCCAGCGTCCTCACGACGTGTATGGGCGGAAGAATCGACAGAGCCAACAACAGGATAAAGCTCGGAGGCATAGAAGCACACCTCCGAGAGTTGACAAGAACCAAACGATTCATAATGACCGCCTGCGGAACCGCATTCCACGCCGGACTCGTCGGCGAATTCATCTTCGAGCAGATCGCCAGAATCCCTACCGAGACCGAATACGCCAGCGAATTCCGCTACCGAAACCCAATCATCGAAGACCGAACAGTGGTCATCGCAATAAGCCAGTCCGGGGAAACCGCAGACACCCTCGCAGCAGTCGAGCAGGCTAAAGAACGAGGCGCCACTGTCCTCGGAATTGTCAACGTCGTCGGCTCGTCCGTAGCCAGGGCCACCGACGCCGGAGTGTATCTTCACGTCGGGCCGGAAATCGGCGTCGCCAGCACGAAGGCGTTCACCGCGCAGGTAACCGTCCTCGCAATGCTCGCCATCGAGCTCGGAAGAAGAAGACACATCAGCAGCAGCGACGCCGATACGTATATCGAGGAGCTTGTCCGGATTCCGGAGAAGATACAGTCCATCCTCGACCAGTCCGACCACATCCGGCAAATCGCCTCGGCAAACGCCAACGAAGAGAACTGGCTCTTCCTCGGCAGGGGACTCAACTACCCCGTCGCTCTCGAAGGCGCCCTAAAGCTAAAGGAAATAAGCTACATCCACGCCGAGGGCCTGCCCGCCGCCGAGATGAAGCACGGCCCGATCGCGCTTATCGTGGATGGAATGCCCGCTGTATTCATCGCTACTGAAGGACCGCAATACGACAAAATAATGGGCAATATCGAAGAGGTCCGGGCACGCGGCGGCAGGACAATCGTCGTCGCAACAGAAGGCGATGAGAATATCAAGAACCACGCCGACTACTTGATCCAAGTCCCAAAAACACCCGAAATCTTCCAGCCCCTCCTTACAGTCCTACCGCTCCAGCTCCTCGCATATCACGCCGCAGTAATAAGAGGACACGATGTCGATAAACCAAGAAACCTCGCAAAAAGCGTAACCGTGGAATAATATCCCCCCGCCTGCTCAACATCTGGGTATCCAGCTCCCCCCATAACCAAATCCTGAGCCCCTGATCGCCCGATCACCTCCTCAAGATCCCCCTTGACGGCCTCGGTCGTCAATGCTAACTTGTCCTGCGTAGAAAGCCCGGGCGCCGGGCCCTATCGTTGTGCTTTGAAACATCGAGTGTTAAATCCGGCTCGGAAAGGGGCAATAGCATGACTGATATTCGCACAGACGCCATCCTCGAATCACTGAAAAGCTCGCACTTCATCAAAGGCATACTCATCGCTTTCGTGATTCTTCTGCTGCAAATACCAATTATGAAGATCCGTGGAGTAATCAAGGAGCGCGAGCAGACACGGACGGAGGCGATCGACGAGATAACGGCCAAATGGGGTAAGAGCCAGTCGGTTATCGGCCCGACAATCCTTGTCCCGTACGCCAATAGGCCCTCGCAGTCGGCATACGGCCAGCAGCAGCCTCAGCAGAACGCTGAATACGCGACTTTCCTTCCTGAATCACTGAAAATTACAGGAACAATCGAAACTCAGTTACGATATAGGGGAATATTTGAGATACCTGTCTATAAAATGTCTCTTGTCCTGACAGGCCGCTTCTCACGTCCCGACCTCTCGGAGTGGACGACCGATCCCAATCAGATTCTCTGGGATCAAGCGCATCTTTCCCTCCAGGTCAGCGATGCGCGCGGAATGACAAAATCACCCACCCTTACATGGAATGACGAGCCGTTGAGCTGCCTGCCGAACGCCGGTGAATTCGGAGCCGAGCACCAGGGGATTCACGTCAAACTCAAGGACCACCTGGATGGCCGGGACTTTGATTTCTCAATTTCATTGGAGCTTAACGGAAGCATTGGGGCGTTCTTCGCGCCCTTCGGCCGCGATACGGAAGTCCGGGTAACTTCCGATTGGCCTTCCCCCAGCTTCCAGGGCGCCTGGCTCCCCACTGATCGCACCGTCAATGCCCGGGGCTTTGACGCCGCCTGGAACATACCCTTCTTGAGCAGGAATTTCCCCCAGAGCTGGCAATCTCGCTCCGATCTCGACCAGGCCCTCTCTTCTTCTCTATTCGGGGTGAATATGATCTTGCCGGTTGACCATTACAGAATGGCTCAGCGAAGCGTGAAGTACCACTTTCTTTTTCTCGTCCTGACGTTTGCAACTATATGGCTTCTTGAAGTCCTCATCAAAGTGCGCGTCCACCCAATGCAATATCTGTTCATCGGCGCGGGTATATGTTTGTTCTACCTGCTCGAGCTTTCCCTCGCCGAACATATTGGTTTCATCCTCGCTTATGCAATTGCAAGTGCGGCAATCATTGCTCTGGTGACATCATATTCCGCAGCCGTTTTGAAAACCAACGCGCGTGCCGCGATTGTGGGATCGGTTGTCACACTCCTCTATATCTATCTCTACGTCCTTCTAATGATCCAGGATTACGCCCTTCTTATCGGTTCAATGGGGCTCCTGGCCGTGTTGGCGACGATCATGTTCTCGACAAGAAAATTCGACTGGTATTCTCTAACGGACCGAGCCGTCGCCAAATCCCTTGCCGACAAGAAGATGGATAAGAATTAGAACATTTAGCCCCACGTTTTACGTGGGGTCACCAAGACTGCGACCGCGTGGCAGTTATATAGGATGCGATATTTCGCACCTCTTTGACTCGGAAATCAGTATGGCCAAACAAAGCCAAGCTCACCGTTCCAAATTCCCGCCCGGCAATCGTTCGCGCCCCGGCTTCACACTCGTCGAGCTGCTCGTCGTAATAGCCATCATCGCGCTGCTGCTCTCTATACTCTCGCCTTCGCTGATGAAGGCGAAGGCCCTGGCCCGCCGTCTCAAGTGCACCAGCAACCTGAAGCAAATCCACCTCGCAGTCTGCCTATACCTCGACGCTAACGACGACACATACCCCGCCGCCCAGGACCCTCTCTCGAAAAGCCCATTCATATGTCTATGGATGGGGCGTGGCTGGCGATCTTTCGTCGAGCCATACCTCAATAGCTCCATCAATGCCAGCAGCCCATCGGTCCTGCTCTGCCCGGGCGACCGGACCGACAAGAACAAATACGAAGCAACCAGCTATGCATACTCAATGTCCTTCTACCACAGCCCCGATGACATCGACACGGTCAAGAAACTCGCAGAGACATTTGCCACTCCCTTAGACGCGAAGCCTCAGAAATCCTTTAGCGTCGCCGACCCATCCGGCAAGATACTTATCGGCGAATGGGCAAGCCACCATGATCCGATCGAAAAAGACGATGGCTGGCTGGCTTGGGAAGGCACACGAAACTACCTCTTCGCCGACGGCAATGTCCACTTTCTAAAGGCCGACCAAATCCGCCCGGCATGCGATGGGTGGCCCGACGCAAACCTGACATTCAAAGGAATAAAGGGAACAGACTACCCCCCCCTAAATGGAGTTAGGCCGCTTTTCTAATTTGCTATTTGTCTGGCGTAGGGCGCGAGAATTCTCGGTGTTTTCGGGTATCATTGGTCTTTTCGGAGTCTGTTGGAATTGTTGGGCCAACAGTTC
>JAFGTU010000150.1 GCA_016933985.1 Sedimentisphaerales bacterium
AGGTATTTCATGCAGTTCGTACAAAGTGAATCATGCGGCAAGTGCACGCCGTGCCGGGTCGGTACGAAAAAGATGCTGCAAATTCTTCAGGCCCTCTGCCGGGGCGAGGCGAAGCTTGAGGACCTTGACCGGCTCGAACGACTGGCTAAGCATGTCGGTGCCGCCTCGCTTTGCGGTCTCGGCCAGACGGCGCCCAATCCGGTTTTGTCCACGCTCAGGTACTTCCGCCACGAGTACGAAGAGCACGTCGGCGGCTACTGTTCGAGCATGGTTTGCAAGTCGATTTCACCGGCGCCCTGCCAGCGTACGTGCCCGATTGGTATGGATGTGCCGAGTTATATCGCTCTGACCGGGTGGGGGCGTTTCAAGGAAGCCCTGGATGTCATGTACCTGGACAATCCGTTCCCTGCCGTCTGCGGCCGAATTTGCCCGCGACCGTGCGAGTCCAACTGCACGCGCTGCCAGGTCGACCGGTCGTTGGCCATTCGCGCGCTGAAACGTTTCATCGCCGACCAGATGATCGAAAGCTCACCGTTGCCCCCTGCGAAGTTCAAAATCACTCGTCCGGAACGGGTGGCCGTCATTGGCGCCGGGCCGTGCGGCCTGACCGCGGCGTATGACCTGGCTTCTATGGGGTATGCAGTCACGGTCTTTGAGGCGCGCCGCTCCGCCGGCGGGATGCTCAGACACGCTGTCCCTGATTTCAGGTTGAGCGCGAATATAGTTGAGCGGGAAGTTGCCCGCATTGGCGCTGTGGTTACAATCCGCAGCAGACAAACTCTTGGTAAAGATTTTACAATAGAACAATTGCTGTCCGGCGGTTTCAGCGCTGTTCTGTTAGCGACCGGGGCGGCCAGAGGCGTCCCGCTTAATTTGCCAAAACCGCCTAAACCCGGGGATTATCTTGACGCGGTGAAATTCCTCATGGCCGCTAAAACAGGAAAAGCAGTCTGCCCGGGAAAGCGGGTCATAGTCATAGGGACCGGTCATTTGGCCTTTGACGCCGCTCGTACCGCCGTGCGCCTGGGAGCTTCGAAGGTCATTATTCTGCAGGCGGTCGATCGAAAGCATTTAGCGGTCACCGATGAGGAATTGGAAGAGACAACGGCAGAAGGAGTTACCTTCCAATATAATTGCCTGCCGGTGGAGATAGTGATAAAAGGTGGGCGTACGAAGGAAGTCCGTTGTCTGAAGGCAAGAATGAGTGACAGAGACGAAACGGGCCGGCTGCGCCCCAAGCCTGTCGACGGTTCGCAATTCTCTGTTCCGTGCGATGCTGTGATTTCCGCGATGGGGCACAGGCCGGATACGAATTACCTTAAAAATCAGCCGAGTATCATCCGTGGTGTTCTTAATAATATTATTGTCGATCCGCTTACGATGGAGACCGGTCAAAAGGGAGTTTTTGCCGCGGGAGATGTTGTCTATGGAGGCGCAACAGTAATCGAAGCCATTGCCGCCGGTCAAAGAGCAGCGATGGCCATTCACCGCCGGCTGAACGGCCTTAAAGCCGACCCTCGCTTCAAGCTTCCAAAACCGCGACTTCGTGTGGAGTTTTACGAGGTTGAAGAGGGGCTGGAATCTTTCAAACGGCCGGCCGAACCTCTTTTAAATATGGAAAAACGCAAAGCCGGGTTTGACGAGGTAGTGCGTCCTTATCCGGTCGAAATTGCAATGAAAGAAGCCAAACGCTGTTTACGCTGCGACCTTGATTGATACGTAGGAGATAAATACGTTGGATATTTCTCTCGAAAGAGTAGATGAAATTTTGCTGGAGCATGACTACGATTCGTCAGCCCTGATTGCGGTGCTTCAGCAGGTACAGCACGAAGCGGGCTATTTGCCCGTCGATGTATTGGTGCATATTTCTGAAAAGCTCGGCGTCTCGGCGGCCCGGCTGCAGGCCTTGAGCACTTTCTATAAGAGCTTCAGCCTTGTACCGACCGGCAGGCATAAAATGGCGGTCTGCACTGGTACCGCCTGCCACGTGCGGGGAGCTGCACAAGTGCTGGAAGGACTGGAAAGAGAGCTGGGAATCAAGTCTGGCGGCACCACTCCGGATAGACGTTTCACCTTGGAGTCGGTGCGCTGTCTGGGCTGTTGCAGTCTTGCGCCGGTAGTGCGCGTCGGAGAGAGGGTTTACGGAACCATGGACCAGCGAAAGGCTGCCAGGATTCTCGAAGAATATCAGTAAGAGATCTGATTTAATGACGAGAGATAACAAAATTCGGAAGGCAGATGATTTGACTAAGCTCAAAAAGCTTGGTGAAAAGTCCCTTAATCCTGAGACTCCGAAGGTTTTAGTGGGAACGGCGACCTGCGGACTGGCCACAGGCTCGGCCGACGTCTATGAGAGCTTCCAGGAGCAGGTGGCTTTTAGGGGCCTTAATGTGACAGTAGCGCACACCGGATGCATCGGTTTCTGCCAGATGGAGCCTATTGTCTGCGTAAAACTCCCCGGCAAAGCAGGACTTCTGCTCAAGAAGATGACACCGAAGCTGGTTCCTCCGGTTTTGGATGCTATCGAGGGAGACGAGTTCCCGAAAAAGGCCGTGCTTTGCACTCTGAACGGCGATGTGGGCAAGGATGGATTTGCCTCGCAGCAGGAGATTGGATTCTATAAAAAGCAGGTCAAAATAGCCCTAAGAAACTGCGGCTTGATAGACCCTGAGAACCTTTGCGAATATATTGCCACAGATGGATATCAGGCACTATTCAAGGTCGTGACCTCGATGAAACCCGCGGCGGTAATCTCCGCTGTCAAACGCTCGGGCCTGCGCGGCCGGGGCGGAGCAGGTTTTCCCACCGGCCAAAAGTGGGAGATTACATCTTTACAGCCCTCGGAGGAGAAATTCATTGTTTGCAACGCGGACGAAGGGGATCCGGGCGCCTATATGGACCGCTCTATCCTTGAGGGTGACCCGCACGCCGTGCTGGAAGGCATGATCATCGGGGCCTATGCAATGGGAGCAAGCCAGGGCTTCATTTACGTCCGCGATGAATATCCCGAGGCGATACGCAAGTTCGAAAAAGCCATTGCCGATGCCGTCGAATACGGGCTTCTGGGACGTGACATTCTCGGCAGCGGTTTTAATTTCACGGTCAGGATAGTGCGGGGCGGCGGAGCTTTCGTCTGCGGCGAAGAGACTGCCCTGCTGGCCTCATTGGCGGGACTGATGGGAGAACCGCAGCAGCGGCCGCCATTCCCCGCTGAGACGGGATTGTGGGGACGGCCTACCAACATCAATAACGTGGAGACATGGGCCAACGTTCCTCGTATTATTCTTGAGGGCCCCCAAAAGTTCTCTAAGCTCGGCACCGAGTCGAGCAAAGGAACGAAAGTATTCTCGCTCGTCGGCAAAGTAGCCAATACCGGGCTGATAGAAGTCCCGATGGGATTGACCTTGCGCGAAATCATCTTCGACATCGGTGGCGGAATTGCCCATAACAAACGCTTCAAGGCCGTTCAGACCGGCGGCCCCTCCGGGGGCTGTCTGCCGGAATCACTTATCGACTTGCCCGTCGATTACGAACAGTTGACTTCCGCCGGCACGATTATGGGCTCTGGCGGCATGATTGTTATGGACGAGCAGACTTGCATGGTGGACGTAGCCCGCTACTTCCTGGACTTTCTCAAAGAAGAGTCATGCGGCAAGTGTACGCCCTGCCGGGAAGGAATCGGGCAGATGCTGTCTATCCTCAACGGTATTTGCGAAGGACGCGGCAAAGTTCAAGACCTGAAGCTCTTAGAGGAGCTGGCCCAGAGCGTTAAGGATTTCTCCCTTTGCGGATTGGGGCAGACCGCTCCCAATCCCGTGCTGACCACGCTTCGATATTTCAAGGACGAGTATATCAGTCATATTCGCGATCATAAATGCCCGGCCGGGGTCTGCAAGGCCCTGGTCAATTACACGATTGATCCCGAAGCGTGTACGGGATGCGGGGCATGTCTGAAGGTATGTCCCAGCGGGGCCGTATCGGGAGAGAAGAAAAAGGTCCACGTGATAGATCAGACCAAGTGTATTAAATGTAACGCCTGCTATGAAGTATGTAAATTCGAGGCGGTGCGAAGGACATAAATATGGTTACTCTGACCATCGACGGCAAAAAAGTTAAAGCGGCGAAGAATCAAACCGTGCTGGAGGCTGCAACCG
>JAFGTU010000151.1 GCA_016933985.1 Sedimentisphaerales bacterium
AGTGTACAAAAGCACTTAGAAAGCGCCAGAAAAAAATTCCACACCCGAAAGATTCTGCCCCCGGAAGGACAAGACACTTCACTTATCGGTTGAATATGAGTTTGTCAGGGGCAGAACCATGATGAGTAATACCGACATTGCAGCGAGACAAGAGAAAGCTGGATACGAGGGCTTCCGGCGTCGATTCGCCGACGGCATTTTGGGAGCACACATCTTCGGCAGGGTCCTTTATATTATGCAGACGATTGTGGGATATACATTCGTGGTCTGCCTGGGCTTCGGCGTCGGGCGGCTGCTGGGCGGGCATATCGGCAGTATTCACGCCGAGAACATTCGGCATGCCGTGGATTTCTTGGACTTCAATCAACTCAGGCAGTGGCAAGACATACCCTGTGCCTTTGCGAGAACCGGCGCTGCAGCGGGCGTGATCATCTGCCTGGCGGCGGCAAAAATCATGGAATTCATCTATCTAAATAGGACGATTACATCTCTATGTAAAGAAAAACGCAAGGACGCCGCAGGTATAGCCGAAATCCTCGGCAGAAGCGAGCGACAAATCCGCAGGAGGATGAATCGCCTCGCCGGGAAAGGAATGATGGCATGTCCGATAACAGAGTCTGCAAAGGATAATTCCTGCGGTGGGAAACGGATCACTTTTTAGGCCTTAGTCTTCTGCTGGCCTGCAACCTCGGAACGAGCACGGAAACGAGCATCGCAACAATCCCGATAATCATCAGCGAGACCGGCCAGGAGAAGAACCTGTCCAGATGTTTAACGGTGAACCTGTGCACCGCCGCCGCTATGCCCGCCAGCCCCGAGAAAAAGAAAGACTTCATCTGCCGGGCGACACTGCTGAAGACAAATGCGATTGAAGCGATAGGCAGGAGTATTCTGTAAATGATATGATGATCTAATTCTTCTGAATCAAGTACTCGTAACACGCCAAGAATATGCAGAGGTCCCATCCAGTTGAGAACCTGCGCGATACGTCTTTGGAGCACGGTTCCCATTCTCCCACAAGTGCTGGCAAGGGCAAGGTAGAACAGCCCGTTGAAAACGAAGCTCAGTCCGGTCTGCTCCTCTGGCTCCAGAACAGAATCGGGCTTGGCCCAAAGCCAGCCGAACAGGGTATTATCTGAATAGGCAATGATGGATAGCGAACCCACTATTAATACAAGCCCGATTATGCAAGGGGGGATGGCGTAGTGCGTGAATCGCCGGCGGTCGGCGAGGATACCGATTGCAAACAGGCCCAGCCCCGGATAGAGATACCTGCCCGCAATCACATCATCCGGCCAGGGGTTCGGCATGTCCAACATACCGGCGATTAGGTAGCAGATCGTCAGCAAGGCTAGAAACGCTATTGTCGAGAAGAGCACGAATATCGAAGAGCGGGTTATTCGCAGAAAGAGAGCGGAGAAGCCGAGCCATAACGAGGCCGAGATGAACAACTGCAGATTGCCTACAACCAGATGTGAGCCTTCAAGCCCGTCGGCTATCGTCTCCGCGCCTAAAGGATAGTCGTGAGGGTGTAAGATTCGCCATTGGCCCAGCATCAGGAGGATGGTGATAGGGATCAGCAGATTGGAAGTGGCCATAAATCCCACCGCCAGTCTGCTCTCTCTCTTTCTCCACATTCGGATACCCAGAATTATCATCGCAGTAGTTACCAGCATGGCAGGGAGGGGCTGAAGAAGGGTAGGGATGGACTCCCACTCGCTGTAGAACAGCACGAAACTGCCGAGGATGGAAATCCAACCTCCTAGATAAAGGCAGACTTGAGAAAGAGAAAGCTCTCTGGCTTCGATGATCGAGGGGTCAGGCGGGGCCACCAGACGCTCATAAATCCGGTCAAGCTTGTCGTGCTCCCTCTCCGTGAGAAGCTTGTTATCCCTCCAGACCGCGAGTTTCTGGCGATGGTGAAAAACTTCTTGTTGGATCTTGTCCGCAAGGAAGGACGGAGTTGACCAGACTCTTTCGCCTCTCAAGTACCGGTTGATGTCGTCGCACAAAGCCTGGGCGTTCGAATATCTCTTCTCCGGCTCCTTCTCAAGGGCCTTGAGGCATATATTCTGCAAGGGTATGGGAATCTGCTCCGTTATGGCGGTCGGCAGTTCGGGATATTTGCTTCTTATTGCCTCAAAAAGCTCGTCCGGCTTGGTTTGGGGAAAGGGCAGGGCATCGGTCAGGAGCTGATAGAGCAGTACGCCGAGCGCGAAAACGTCGGTTGCAGGAAAGATTTTCACCGGTCGAGTGATCTGCTCCGGCGCCGAATACGCCGGCGTCCCTCTATACACCGCTGTTTCGAGGCTCTCCGAAGCCGAGGTCTCCAGCGCGATGCCGAAATCCAAGACTTTCGGCTTAAGCTCCGACGAGACAAGGATGTTGGACGGCTTGAGGTCCCTGTGCACAATCCCCCTTCTATGGGCGGCTCCCACGGCATCGAGAACCCCCAAATACATGCGGAGCCTTTGGTCTATCACAAGGCCCTTCCAAGCCTCTGAGATCGGCAGCCCATCGACCCATTCCATGACTATGAACCTTCGGCTGTCGAGCCGTCCGACCTCATAAACCTGGGCGATATTCGGATGGCTTAGCCGGCTCATCAGCCTTGCTTCGCGCCAATCCTCCGCGGTCGATTCGTTCGACGGACTTCTTTGCGTCAGGAACTTGACCGCGACGAGACGTTCGAGGACGGTATCGACGGCTTGAAATACCTGCCCGGCCGACCCCTGCCCGACCTTCCTCACCACGCGATACCTTTCGCCGAGAAGAGCCTGCACGCTGTCTATGGTCAAATCCTGGTCGGCTGTGGCCGCAGAATCCTTGCCGCTCTTTTCTCCAAAAGTCCGCAGCTCGGTAAGCAGTTTTTCGTTCTCGCAAGCTTCTTTCAACCGGGCCGCACAGGCCGGGCAGCCCTGCAAATGCTCTTCAAATTCCGCTGACTGTTCCGCCACAAGTCTGCCCAAAATATAGTGCTCAATGGTCTCGTGCTCGGGGCAATTCATCCGGTCATCTCTCAATCATTCATTCAAACTGGTTCGCAAGTGTTCGCAATCTCGACAAAACACGGCTCTTGGCAATATAGACGGCGTTTCTTGACATTTCAAGCTGCCGGCAGACATCTTCAACGCCGATGCCGCGCAATCCATAAAGCTCAAAGGCCGTGACGACTTTGGAATCGAACTCGCGTCGAGCCTGCTCAAGGCAGCTCTTCAGCACCATCTGACGCCATTGGTTTTCCCACGTCTGCTGAATACTGTTGTCGTCTTCTATCAGGTCCCAGAAGGAAGTGCCGCTTGTCTTGTCGGCAATCAACTGCTCCAGAGGCCTGCGTCCTCGCAGGTTGAGTATCACGCGCTTGGCCACTCCAAAGAGCCAACTGCTCAGCCGGCCTCTGGCGCGATCATATTTGCCGCCCTCAAATGCCTTGAAAAACGCCGCCATTGTCTCCTGAGCCGCGTCCTCGGCATCGGTCTGCGAAAGCCCGAGCTGCCTGGCGAAATTCACCACCACAGGCTGGAAATGACGGCAGAATTCGTCCCAGGCCGACGCATTCCTGGTTGCCTTCAGCTCTTCCAGAAGCTGCGTAGTGGTAATCCATTGGTTCATTCACAAGCACCCCTGCGTTCATACCGGCCAGCGTAAATATAGAGCTTCGTGCCCAATTATGCAAGCGCTCATTTTCGCACTTATCCCCGCGGTTTTTAGGCTTCAGAAGCACTATCGTGGGTGTTTTCGCAAAATCTTCTGATTTCTACGAATTTGCCGGAAAGATTGGCCCGTCTGAGCCTCAATAATGGTTGGAGCTTATTACTGGAATAGTCAACCAATAACGCCAAAACTTGAAAGGGCACCAAAATGAAAACGAAAAAGATTACATTTTACCTGCTGGCTGTGCTGCTGGGCGGCTGCCTGCCGTCGCTTCATCAACTCTACACCGACGAGACGCTTGTTTTCGAAGAACGCCTCGTAGGGAAATGGGTGCACGAAGACGACATCTGGGAATTCCGCAAGGCCTCAGAGAAAGAATATCAAATGAGGCTCCTCGACGGCGACAGCAAAGAAGGACGGTTCGAGGCGCACTTGGTTAAGCTTGAGGGCATGATGTTTCTCGACATCTTCCCCGATACCGACGCGTTGGAAGATATGCAGGACTTCTATAAGATGCACATCCTCGCGGCACATACGTTTATGAAGGTTGAGCAGATAGACCCCAATCTGCAGTTGCGAATGATGAATCCGGATACCGTATCGGACATGCTCAAAGATGATCCGAATCTCTTAAAGCACGAGCAAATAGATGACTCCATCGTCTTGACCGCCTCCACGGAGCAGCTTCAGAAATTCGTGGTCAAGTATGCCAATGTTAAGGATGTATTCGGAGAAGCGATGGATATGGAGCGCCTTGCGCCGGCATATACCGACGATGACCTGATCTTCGATGCTAACCTTACAGGCCAATGGGAGGGCAAAGAGGGCGAAATGCTCGACTCGGTAAAGATGTCGGACAAGACATACGACCTGATATACGTAGAGGCGGACGGCACGGAACATCATTGCTATGCGAATTTGGCCAGGGTCAAGGACATAACGCTGATGTCCGTATTCATGGATGAATCTGAGCTGGACCCAAACGACCCATACGCATACGCATTCCACCTCATACCGGATACATCCTTCAAAGTCGAGCGGATAGAGCCGGAGCTGATTCTGCAGCACCTCGATCACGAGGAGGTTCTCGAACTGCTGCAAGACGACTCAGCCTCACGAGAGCAAGACGCAGTGAATCCCTGCTATTTCTTCGAGGGCATCAGGACCCAACTACAGGTGTGGAACGCTGTTCGTTAGTCTTAACAAGAAAAAGGAGATGTGAATCATGGTCGCATTAGTAATCTGGATAGTCCTGGCTCTATTAACCGCCGCAGTATGCCTGATTGTGATAAGCGCTATTAGAAAGCCGATGAATGAATTGTTAAGTGCAAACTCCTGCGTAAGCCCGGCCCGCGGGTTCTACGTCAGGTCGTTCTGCCTGATAATATTCCTCGCAGCCCTGGGGACCATTATCTCGGCGGGCGGGCCGTGCGAGGAACAATCAAAAACCTTTATGCAGGGCGTTTGGTGGATACTGGATGGTCTAAGCCCGGTCCTCTGGTGTGCGACGGTGTCTCTCGGCGGGTATGCACTGCTATTGACCATACTTTTTGCGGTTCTGGGGCGCTACCGTGACAAATGAGACATTTCTATACGTATCTTATTTTTCCGCGTTTATCCTCGGATTGGCTCTGGCCGGCGTAACCCTGGCGGTGCTCCTCAGGCCCCATCGAGAAATAATCGCATCGGACAAGACCGGCAAGCTGGGCTCGCTGATCAGGCGGGTATTCTCCTTCTGGGTGTTCGTGGCGGTGCAGCGGCCGTCCGGTCTTCTGTACTACCTGCCTTGCTTTGCTAAGAGCGAAAAGCCTCTTGAGCAGGCGAAGCTAATCTTTCGACCACAGGACCCGACTGTCTTTCCTTTTCTTGACCACTGCACTTATCCCTGCTTATAGCCCGTCTTCAGCAATTGGCTAAGACCAGTGAGAAGAAGTGAAGAACCAGGCCCACATAGTGATATTATGTGGGCCTGCTAAACATATCCTTATTCTTCCAAAGGTTAGACCATATCTTTCAGATTCTTAAGTGGCCGAATCTTCACAACATTACGTGCCGGCTTCGCCTTGAACATAGTCTCTTCACCCGTAAATGGATTGATTCCCTTACGAGCCGGAGTTGCAGGTTTTCGCTGTACCATCAACTTCATCAGACCGGGTACGGTGTAGACCCCTGGACCGTTTCGACCCAGGCTCTTCTTGATCTGAGCGGCCATTGCTTCAAACACAGAGCTGACATCTTTCTTTGCCAATCCCGTCGCATCGGCGATACCTGATACTATCTCACTCTTCGTCATTGGCTTAACAGGCGCTTTCTCTTTTGCCATAACAGGCTTCCTTAAAAAAAGATTGGAAAAATAATCCATTAGGCCACGGATTCCACCGAGCCAGACTTCCTAACAACTCCCCGCCACTCTAACACAGATAATGATGTTGTCAAGCAGAATAAAACTACCCCCCAAAGCCTCAAAGCATACTCGTTGATAAAGGGGTGTTGAAATAGAACCGCATATTATGTTATTGTAGGTGCAGTGGCGTACGAGAGTACCGCTGATGAAATGAAGACAAAGAAACCTCCAGCCGGATTTTGGAAGGAAAAGTCCAATGAGCCATCTAAAGAAGACCGTGCAGATCCTGATCGTAATGCTGTTGACGGGCTGCTCCGTTGCCGCAGAGTTTCCATCGCTGGGCCAGGGCCAGATGTCCGGACGCGTGACCGAGAACACTGTAATCCTGCAGTCACGCCTCACCAAAGGCACTGAACTGATCGAAGGGGACTTGCCGGGCGCCGAGGGCACCGCATACTTTCAGATATCGAGGAGAGAAGATTTCGCCGGCTCCTTCAGGACCGAGTGGATGGACGCCTCGCGCGACTGCGATCATATAATCAAAGCCAAAGTCACGGGTCTGGCTCCGGCAACGAGGTACTACTATCGCCTCGTTTACGGCCCCGATCGGAAAAACACCCGCGAGGCGGAAGCCTGCACCTTCAAGACGCTGGGCGGCGAAGGCAAGGTGAGCTTCGCCGTAGTGACAGGCATGAACTATTTCTTCTTCCAGGAAGGAAACTATCGCAAAGACGGCGGCTACAAGGGGCCTGACAAGCACCTGGGCTATCCGGCACTCGCAAGTATGCTGAAACTGAGTCCCGACTTCTTCTGCGGCACCGGCGACACCGTATACTTCGATCATCCCGCCGGCAATGGCGACCGATACACCGGCCTTGCATGGTCAGACCGGGCGAAAACCGAACCCGAAATGCGACGAAAATACCATGAACAATTCGTTCAGCCGCGTTTTGCCGATCTCTTCGCAAAGGTCCCCACATACTGGGAGATCGACGATCACGATTACCGCTATAACGATTGTGACAATACTTCCGACAAAGAGCCGTCCCCGCAGCTTGGCCGGAAGAACTTCCGCGAACAACTGCCCGTCGTCGATCCCACTAATGCGGACGCCTTGACCTACGGCACCTTCCGCATCAATCGACATCTGCAGATATGGATCCTCGAGGGCCGCCAGTACCGCTCACCGAATAAGATGCCGGACGGTCCCGAAAAATCTATCTGGGGAAAGAATCAAAGAGCATGGCTGAAGAAAACGCTCCTGGCTTCGGACGCCACCTTCAAAATACTGGTCTCGCCCACCCCTCTAATAGGCCCTGATGACCGCGGCAAGAAGGACAATCACACGAACATAGGTGGTTTTCGATACGAGGGCGATGAGTTCTTCCAATGGCTCGCAGATAACCGCTTCGACAAGAAGAATTTTTACATCTGCTGCGGTGACCGACATTGGCAGTACCATGCGATCCACCCTGGCGGCTTTGAGGAATTTTCCTGCGGCTCAATTGTCGAAGAGAACTCCCGCCTTGGCGTCAAAGCGGGCGATCCAAAGTCAACAGATCCACAAGACAAAATCAAACAACCCTACTGCGTCTTGGAGCCCATAAAGCCATACGCCGGCTTCTTGATAGTCACTGTGACGCCGGGCGATACGAAAAACGTACCAATTGTTGAGTTTGCCCTTTACGACGAAGATGGAGGTCTTCGCTACTCACAAAAGAAGAACGCACGGTAAAGAAGCCGCATAATGTAAAACCACGGTATTGACCTAACCAGCGTCTTGATCGCCCCCTTGATATGCCCCGCCACTCAGCCACCTTGCCCCCGTACAAGCGCCGAATGCACCGCTTTGCCATGCCCTCGCCTCAATTCCTCACCGCCAACCGCCGCTCGACAGGCTTCATGCCTTTCGTTTTTTCAGCCCCAACTTGAATATCTTGGCCCTCGTTGCTTGCACCGGCCTTCCTATCTGCTGCGCAATCTGCTCTGCCGTCCTCAAAGGGTACAGTCTCCTCAGCAGGCTCAGTTCTTTCTTCGACCATGAGGGGGCGCTTTTTCTCAGTCCCAACCCCCATGCTCTCATCCTTATCGCCTGTAGGGACCTGCCGACCTGTTCTGCTATTTCACGACAATTCTTGTGGAGGTAGAGTTTTTTAACCAGGGCCTCTTCCTGCTTTGACCACTGGGCAGGAACGTTCTGGTTTATAAGGCCGAGCGTGCGCGCTTTCTTCACAACTGAATCAGTACTCCGTCCGAGTTTCTTCGCTATGACCTCCCGCTTCTCAGTGGGATACAGCTTCGTGAGGATATCGAGGTCCTTGTCTGACCACAGACGATATGCCTTTTTTCGTAGCCCTAATGTCCGGGCTTTTTCTCTCAGTGCGTTAATCGTCCTTCCGGTTTGCTCTGCAATTTCCCGCGTCTTTACTTTCCGGTAGAGCCTCTTGAGTAGCTTGATATCATCTTCCGACCATGATAACCAACCGGCTTTCTTCTGTAGTTCGGCCTTCTTCATACGGGTAATTATAAACAGCTTGGCTTCAAAAATCAACGGAGAAGCTCTCAGAAGAGTCCATGAAAAGAGATCAATCCAAGCAGGGGTGCGCAACAAAATGCGCAACAACGACCTTCGGTTAGGCTTCTGGCACGTTTCGGCTGCGCTTCGGTCAGCGTCATAAGTCTTTATTTTGCCGTTATAAACTATTTGTTCGCAAGCACTTACAAAGGCCGATGTCGGACTGAAAATCCGTGTGTCGGCGGTTCAAATCCGCCCCTGCCTATTCGTTTTTAGCTCAATAATGAGGTTTTCTCTCCCAATTCTTCCTGTCTTAACACCCCCAATACCTGTACTGCGCACAGCCACCGCCCAGCGGCCCCATCGCCGCTTGACAGGTACACAAGGTTCAGCATTGCCGATGCAGCCTGACGCCGACCACGGCCGACGCAGCCGGTCAAAGCCAGAGGATTATTGGGATAGGCTCTTAGTCTTTCCGGAGGTTACTTTCAGTGTTCCGAGGCGGTATCGGCGATTCCCGTCGTTTTCCGGCAGGGGGAGGGCTATTCCGGGTGTTCCTGTCTTTGTCCCTATTGATATGAATAGCGTATATGTTCCCGGCTCTCTGATCCCGGGCCGCCAGTCTCCGCGGAGATTGCGTGAAAGTGCGAAATTGGCCTCCTGGTCGATTATCTTCGCCTTGCCCGGCTCGCCTACTGGCAGGGAGCGGACGTCAAAGGCGTCATCGACGAATACGCCTACGATTCCGCCATCGCCGTCTTTCAGGGTAACAGACGGGAAGCCGCCGGGCAGGCACGGGGCCACGCCGGCATTGCGCCATTTGGACGCCAAATACAGGCGCGAATCGATATCGACTTCGCTCGGCCAGGCCGCCTCGACCAATTGCAGCCGATACCCTAAGCGAAGATTGATCTTGTCGATAATCTCGCGATTGGCCTGCTGGAATTCTCGCGGCCACCAGTGGATGGATAGAAAGCCGGCGTGATATTCCTCGACGGCCTTGAGCAGCAGCGAGCCGTCGCCCCACGCCTCCTTGCGGACGCTCGAGCCGTAGTGCTCGTGCTCGAGTATTACCGGCTGCCTCGGCCAGAACT
>JAFGTU010000152.1 GCA_016933985.1 Sedimentisphaerales bacterium
ACTCGATGTTTACCGCACGAGTCCGAGATATTCTCGAAACCGTTTCCTACGTACTTTCGGCAGCCGCATAAACGGCTAAACCCCACCAACTCTAAGTGCAGATCATTCAATTTCGGTTATCCTGCGTGGAGTGCGTGAGGCAAAATAAAATTTGCTTGCAGCCAACACATCTGTACAATATATTATACAGGCGTGCAATATAATTATGTTGCTTCGGGCAGAAAAGAGCATCGATGTGACTGATGCAATGAACACCGGCGACTTGGGACAAAGAATAGCAATCCTCAGGAAACGCTGCAGACTGTCGATTCGCAAGCTTGCGGAGACAGCTAAGGTTACACCCGGGATAGTCTCCTCGATTGAACGAGGCAAGACATCGCCGAGTATAGCAACGCTGCAGAAAATCCTCTCGGCCCTGGATTCGGATCTGGCGACTTTTTTCTCCGGGAACGAAGCAGCGCAGCAGATGCCTTTCCTGCTGCGTGAGCGCATGCGCACCGTAAGCGACCGGGAGCGGAGCTATACGATCGTATTTCCGAGACGTGATGACCTCGCAGTTGAGATGTTTGACGAACAGCTATCGCCTTCCCGGCGGCATCCGCCGTATGAGATTCTTAAGTGCGACGTTGCAGGGTATGTGCTTTCCGGTAAACTGGCGATTGAAATCAAGGGCAAGACAAAGAAGGTTTTGCGGCCTGGCGACGCATTCTACTTGACCAAAGGACAGGAGCATCGAGGTTATGCCGTCGATGAGCCTGTACGACTGATTACGGTGTATTCCCCGGCGAGGTATTAGGAGAAAACGAAGATGGAACAAGATTGGCCTTATGAATTCCCCGGCGTCAACTGGCTCGACGAACAGGAGCAACAGGCAGTATTGGATGTGTTGCAGAAGGGCTCGCTTTTTCGTTACTACGGGCCGGGAAAGCCGGCGCACGTTGCTGCGCTCGAGGCCTATGCAAAGGAGTTTTTTGGAGTCAAATACGCCCTGGCGGTCAATAGCGGCACCGGCGCGCTGATGACGGCGATGAGCGCTTTAGGAGTCGGACCCGGCTGTGAAGTCATCGTGCCGGCCTATATGTGGGTCGCTACAATCAGTGCCATTGTATGCCACAACGCTATTCCGGTCTTGTGCGAGGTTGACGAGAGCCTGACAATTGACCCGGCGGACCTTGAGAAGAAGATCACCCCGCGAACGAGACTGATTGCTGCGGTGCATATGTCCGGGGCGTCAAGTGCTATGGACGGCATTATGGAGTTGGCCGGCAGACACAACATTCCAGTGCTTGAAGACTGTGCCCAGGCAAGCGGCGGGACATTCAAGGGCACGCCGTTGGGCACTTTTGGCAAGATCGGGATTTACAGCTTCCAGATCAACAAGAACATGACCGCCGGCGAGGGAGGCCTGATTGTGACAGACGACGAAGCCCTCTATATGAAGGCCTTGGCGGTCCATGATTTAGGCGTGCCCTGGAAGAATGCCGAGCCGGACGGCGAGTCGGCGACGCATCTCTGGGGGCAGGGCCGGAGGATGAGCGAACTATGTGGGGCGGTCGCCAATATTCAGTTCAGGAAACTGCCTCGCATCGTCGAGCATATGCGGCGGTCCAAGCAGCGAATAAGGCAGGGCCTGGCCGATCTCGAAGGCGTGTCTTTTCGGCGTTTGAATGACCCTGATGGGGATACAGGCCCCGCGCTGGTGCTCATGCTGGACAATCCGCAGCGAACGAAAGATGTGGCTCAGAAGCTCAAAAAGGCCGGCCTGACGAATGTCTGGCATTTGCCGGACTACGGTTTGCACCTGTACTACAACATCCCCTCGCTCGTCAACAAAGTGCCGCTGTCAGCCGCGGGTAATCCATGGGCACTGAAAGATAACGCCGAGAGCGTGTATTCGTACGAAAAAGGTGCATGTCCTCAAAGCGACGGACTGTTCGCTCGCTCGGTCCTGATAGCGATTCCTTCGCGACTGACATTAGAGCAGGAGGCCTCATTAATAGAGATGATTAAGGGTGCTGTGACATCCTAACAGGTGAGAAGGACGCTTGCATGAACTCGAAAGAGCGGATAGTTGCCGCGATTGAAGGCAGGCAGCCCGACCATACGCCGCTGACCACCTGGTGCTTCGGGGTGGCTCCGTCGGAGCACCTTCGCTGGGAACGCAACGGCGAACCGGTGATATACTGGTATTCCAAGCGCATGGAGCACATTCACACGCTTGCTCAGGAATGGACTTTGCAGGATGATTTCCGGCGAGTGGAGCGCTGGCTCGAATTGGGCATCGACGATATACTTGATATTTCTATTCCGTGGGGCCGGGACCCGCAGGTGACTTCGACGGATTCGGTAGTCCCGCCTGGCACAATCGACTCGCACCCGGTGCTGGTGCGTGAATACAGAACGCCTTCAGGACCATTACGCCACGCTATCAAGCAGACGCAGGAAGACCCTGGACCCGGGTGGGTAATCCAGCCGGAGCACGTGGCGCTGTTCGAGGACTACAACGTACCCCGAGGCGTCGAACATGCCGTGAGCAAACCGGCGGATGTTCCTGCGGTCGAACATTTGTATGTTGCGCCTGGGCAGGCGGAGCGAGAATGGCTCGCTGAGCGCACGGAGGAGGTTAGGAGATTTGCCGAGGCCCAGGGTGTGTTGGTGCAGGCGTGGTCGGCCTTCGGTATGGATGCGGCTGTGTGGCTGGCCGGCACCGAAGGAGCCATAATGCTGGCAATGGACGCTCCGGAGGCGTTCGCGCGACTGCTGGACATCATCGCCCAAACAGATTATGCGAGAACGGAACTGGCGGCGCAAACACCGGGGATCGATATGGTCGTGATGCGAGGGTGGTACTCCTCCACTAATTTCTGGTCGCCTCGCATGTTCGACGAGTTCTTGTTCGACCACATCAGGGCACTTGCCGATCTGGCCCATAAGCATGGCAAGAAATTCGCATACACTATTACCACAGGCGTGGAGACGCTGGGGCCGCGATTGGCTGATGCCGGGGTGGATGTGCTCTACTTCGTTGATCCCGTGCAGGACTCAATTACCATAGAGAAAGCAAGGGAATTGTTGGCCGATCGCATCACTCTGGTAGGTGGAAGCAGCGCCCTGACTTTGGCCTCCGGCGAGCCTGAACACATTCACAGCGAGGTGCACAAGGCCCTTGATATCCTCGGCTCAACGAATCGGTTTATCCTGCATCCGGTCGATGCGCTCTTCCCGGATACGCCGTGGCGGAGCATCGAAGAAATGATTGAAGCCTGGAGAAGACATCTCTAACGGCTGAAAGGAGAATACAATGTCTGAGCAGTCATACACCTTGTCCGGACTTGTGGCGGTCGGGGCGTTATCGAGCCCGCTGGAAGTCGGCGCCGCCCGCGCGCCGCAGGCGGCGGATGATCTTGCTGCGTTGTTACGAGAGGCAGGCTGCGAAACTGTCGGACTGGGGGCTATCGACACTACAGAAAAGGCCGTAGCCGCCGGTCGAAAAATGGCTGAACAGCACGTATGTTGTATTGCGCTGGCGGCTACGAGCTGGTACGAAGACTATCTTGTCCTTGATTTGCTTGAAGAGCACAGTGTGCCTGTGTTGCTATGGTCGTTACCCGGTATGGAGACCGGGGCTCTGTGTGGCTGCCAGCAGACGTCCAGCTACCTCAAGCAGCTCGGTCGGCCCTACAGATGCGTTTATGGGGCCTTCACCGCACAGCAGCAACGGCAGCAGGCTCTGGCATTCGTGCGTGCGGCGGCTATGGCTCGGCGCCTGCGACGTGCGCGAATCGGCTTCGGCGGCCATCACGTCGCCGGTATGACTGAGACCGCAGCGAACGAAATCATTCTCAAGAAAGCCATTGGTCCCCGGATCGTCCCTCTGAACCTGCCGGGATTGCTCGGCCGGGCAGGGGAAATAGCTGACGACGAAGCTGTTGAATTGTGGCGGCAGGTCTGCATGAAAGCAGGGGCGTGCAAAGTCTCACAAGCCGACGGTCTTGATTCGGTAAAGGTGTACCTGGCGATAAAAGAGCTCGTCGAGCAGCATCGTTTGGACGCACTAACCATCGGCTGTTACCCCCACCTGATGGGGAGAGTATGCCTGGCTGCGTCTTTACTGTCGGACCGGGGTGTTCCGTTTGCGTGTGAAGGCGATGTGAACGGAGCGGCCGGTCAGTTGATGCTCGCCCTGCTGACCGGTGAGCCGACACACAACACCGACTGGCTTGAACCTCTCGAAGACGGCAGCAT
>JAFGTU010000153.1 GCA_016933985.1 Sedimentisphaerales bacterium
AAGCGGGCACATGAAGGCCGTCTCAGTGGGCTTCCTGCCGTTGGAGTGGGAGGACAAATTCGAGGACGACGGATCGCGGGTGCGGACTTATACGAGGGTCGAGCTTCTTGAAATTTCCTGCGTGGCCGTGCCGTCGAATCGGGACGCGCTGGTTCGCAGCGCCCGGGCGGGCAATAGCTTCGTTGATCAGAAGCGATCCGAACGGGCGGAACGGAAGTTGCTGGCCGAGATCGAGGCGGAATTCCCGGACGAAGTATGCCAGGAATTCGTCGATGCTCTTTTGGGTGATGATTACGAGATAGACGACGATGACGGCGGCGAGTGTGACTTCGCCGGAATCGTTTCACAAGCAGAACCAGAGACGGATCAGGTTGTCGCCGGTGTTCTCCGCGACTGCGACGACTTTGCCTCTATGGTTCGCGGGGATGCTTCGGGTGATTCTATAACGGGTGGGAAGCGGCGGGAAGCCGCTTCCCGTTTTGACGAAAGCATTCCTTTTGATTGTTGAGGTGACTTATGCCATTGACGGCTATCGAAAAAGAAAATATCGCGGAAGGTTTTAGGGCGGCGGGTGATCGGCTTACGTCGTTTGAGCAAAAGCTCAAAGAGACGAGAGAGATGTTTGGGAAATTTTTCAACGAGAGCAATTCGCGGCAAAGGCAACTACTTTCGAGGTTCGGGGCCTCTCTGAGAGAGGAAGCGCCGACAAACCGATTTTGGCCGAACGACGATATGGCAAGGGAATTCGGCGAGCTGATGCTCATGGCGGCCAAACGGAAGGCGGCGGGTGAGGGCGTGACTTATGAAGGCGGCTACCTTGTGCCGACTCAGTTGGCCGACTGGATCGTCGATAGAATGGGCAGTTGGGGCAAGTTTCGCCGCAACACGCTCGTTGTGCCTTTGGAGTCCGACAAGATGCTTGTCCCCCGGGTCCAGACGGACATGACAATTTATTGTCCGGGCGAGGGCAAGTCAATCGACGAGAGTGACATGACGTTCGACCAGATCGCCCTTGTGATGAAAAAGTTGGCAGCGCTCGCTAAAGTAAGCAGCGAGTTAGAGGAAGATTCGGTTATCGCTATCGGCGAGATTCTCGGCCTGAGCTTTACGCGGTCGATGCTCCGTGTCGAGGACTTGATCGCGTTCGTCGGCGACGGCACAAGCACCTATTTCGGCATGACGGGTATCGTTCACGCCTTGCGTGCCGTCGATGAGACCATCGGCAATATCGCCGGTTTGGAGGTCGCATCGGGCAACGCTTACGCAGAGATAGTGCTCGGCGACTTTACCGACACTATCGCCCGCCTGCCGGACGATGCCGACGACGGTGCGAAGTGGTACGTCAATCGCCGTTTTTACTACAGCGTCATGCACCCGCTTGCCGTCGCTGCCGGGGTCGGGACATTCCTGGACATTATCAGCCCGAACAGGCAACGGTTTTTCTTCGGCTACCCGGTCGAGTTTACCGCCGCGATGCCTTACGTTGAGGGCAATTCGCAGATTTGTGCGATCCTCAGCGATCTCCGGCTCGGCTCGTATCTGGGCGAGCGCAAGAAAATGACAATCGACCGGAGTGACCAGGTGTATTTCGCAAACGACCAGATCGGCTTCCGTGCAATCGAGCGGATCGACATAAACGCTTACGGCGTGGGCGATACGTCCGAAGCCGGGCCGATTGTGGGCCTCATCACCGCCGCCTCATAAGCGGGGTGACATTAGGCGGGGCGTGGCGAAAAGATCGTCCTTGACGATAGGACGTTACTGTTAGCGAAAAGCGATTTTGAAAAGGTGAATATATGAACGAAGTGCAAGCGATGAAAACGGTGATTCTCCTGCGTCCACAGTTGAAGAACAACGGGGCGTTTGCGAATAACACTTATGTCGATTTCGCGGGCTGGAATCATGCCCGCTTTCTGTTCGTCGTCGGCGATACCGACGCCGCCGTCGGATCGGGCGACGATTCTACTCCGCCTTTTATCGAGCAGTGCGACACGACGGGCGGAGATTATACGCCGATCACCGATGCCGAGTTGTCGGCGGTGATCGGAACGGGCGACGACAACAAGCTCTTTGCCATAGACGTTGACCTGACAAAGAGCCACAAGCGTTACGGCAGGGTCAACGCCCCGACAGCCGGTACGGGGTCGAACGGTGCAAATCTGGCTATACTCTGCCAGCTTTCCAAAGGTGCAATAGCTCCGCATGATGCTGCGGGCATGGGCCTTGAGGAGCTTGTGACGGTATAGGTAAGAGGATTCTGTCTACAGGGCACGCTTTCAAGTCGGGGCGTGTCCTGTGGCTTGCAATAATACTATTATGTCAAAAGATATAAATATCCACCTAAAGACGACCGGGGCCGACAAGACCAAACAGGATTTGGATCAGATCGCCGGCGGCGCGCAGAAGGTCGGGGAAAAGGCGGGCCAGGCGGGGCCGGTCGCGGAGAAGGGACTGAGCCGCTTTCAGTCGGCGATCCGGGGCCTGGTCGGCGCTGCGGGGATCGCGGCGGTGATTAAGATTGTGGGCAGCCTGTCCGACAGGATCGCCAAGTTTTTCGATACGATCTCGACAAAGGCCGATGAAGCGGTCGAGCGGATAAGAGGGTTGCGGCAAGGATTTGACGATCTGTACGAGGCCATGAACGCGTTCGATGAAAAGAGCCGCAAGGAAGTCACGCGGCAAGCGCTCGAGCTGCTGCAAAAGACGGGGACGCCGAAAGAGGTCGGCATAGAGGTTATCGACGCTTATACCAGGCAATTCAAGGCTTTGGTCGATAAGGGCCAGATTTCGCAGGGGCAGTATCAAGAGGGCTTGGAGGGGATGCTCCAATATGCGAGCGTTCACGGCGGCAAGGCAACGCCCGAATTGGTTGCGATTATGGCCGGTTGGGGTATGACTACGCCTGAGCAGCAAGGTGAATTCCGGCGTCAAATAGCGAGCGGGGCGGCGGCTGTCGGCTTGAAGGATGCGGACGTGATCGAGGCGTTAAGCAAAGGATCGCCGACGATCAAGGCTATGGAATGGACACCGGCATACGCGGTCGAGGCTGTAGCGACTATCGCGGCGGGCGAAGCCGGAAGCAAACGGGCAAGGCTGCCCGGCACAACGCTGCAAGCCATAATGTCACCGCAAGAGGCGAAGCTGGCCGAGTACGGATTAGAGCCGAGACTGGCTGAGCAGCCGGAAGAATTGCTCGGACTATTGCAGCCGGTAGCCGATGCGGGCAAGGCCAAGAGGCTGAAAGCCGTTCAAAGAAAAGGCAGGCCGCCTCAATATGAGGACGTTGAGGCGTTGACGATGTTGGTGGATTTGTACGGGCCGGATGCGGCTGCCGGCGTTCGCAAATTGCTGGTAGCGAAAAATCAGGAATTGGCCCGGACGTTGCAGGCGGCTGCAAGCGAAGAAGGGGCAAAGACCGAAGCGGCGGAATGGAAGGCATACGCGACAACACAGGAGACCCGTCAAGCGGCTACTGAGGCTAAGGGTGACATAATCTCGCTGCAACGCAAAATCGACGAAGAGTACGCAAAGGACGTTCGATATATCGGGGAAAAGCGGCTCGAACGGCTTGAAACAGAAGAACCAAAGCTGACTTGGTTTCGCAGGAAAATACTTGGCGTCCAGGCCGAAGAGATGAAGATGGTGGGGGCGTATCGGGCTTGGCGGGAGAGTCTTACCGAAGATGAGAGGCGGGTTATTGTCGAGGAGTACGCGGGGCCGGGTGCGTATCTCGGCCAAGCGGCACAAACGCAGGCGGCTTTCGTCGAGCGGTGGAAGGGCATGTCGGCTCAGCAGCGGTACGAAGCCTTGACGCGGATGCCGGTTCAAGAGCCGCCCGTCACGGAATCGCCGGTGACGCCGGGCGTCGGATCGCCGCCGACGCTTGAAGGCGTATCGCCGCCGGAATCGTTCACCCCGTGGCCGCCGCCGCAAGCGCAGCCGGAAGCGCTCGGGCCGCGAGTAAGTAATAACTATGATCACCGGACTTATCATATAATACAGTTTTTCCCCGTGGGCGGTCGCAACAAGCAAGATTTAGGAATCGAGCCGCCGTATCTCGGATAGTAAACGGCGTTTGCAGGCTGATTAGATGGAGTTTAACGAGACAATACAAACCGTTCAAGAGCCGCCCACAAGGCTGCTGACATGCAGCAAGTGCGGGGAATCGAAGCCGCCCGATGAATTTTTCAAGAAAGACAGCAATAAGACCGGGCGGGCCAGCATGTGCAAAAAATGTACCTTGTCAATAAAAAGAGAGCTGTACGCCGCAAGGCGGGACAACCGGGGCAAAGACGCTGAGGCCGATGAACGATACGCCGGGCCGCCCGGCGAATACGCCGACGAACAAGTGGCAAGTGTGCTGAAGGCGTTGGCCGCATTGGAAATTCAGGTCAAAGAGACGAAGGCCAATGCGAAGATGCGGATCGAGGCGATCCGGGCGGACGGCGAGAAGATCGTTGACGACATAACGGGGCGGATAGAATCTATGCGGCAAGAGTTGAAGCGGATGTGCGCAAGACTCGCCACAGGCAAGAAGCCGTATTCCGCGTTTTGCCGTTACGGCAGAGCGCATTATTACGACGGGGAATTGTCGGTGACATTGTTTCCAACGGTTGCCCTTGCCGACGAGGAGAAGTTATGAGATCGCCGGTATCGGCAGTCGAATACTTTGTGCTTGCGGTGCTTCAGGCGTTTGCGGTATGCTTGTTGCTGTTCGCTTGGGTCGTCTGGCAGATCGCCTGGCGATCCTCGTGGTGTGTGTTTGAGGCTTTGTTGGCGTGTTTATTCTGGTTGTGCCGGGGCGGGACATGCAGAACGACGGTCAAGCTGCTGAGGCGGTTGCCGCCCGACTTTGGCGTGACAGAATGGAGCGAACGCGATGCCGATTAGTGTCAAATTCTATTCCGTTGAGGAGACGGCCAAGTTGACCGGCTTGCCTCACAAGCGAATACTCCAGTTGTTTTCAGAGGGTGCGTTTCCGTCTGGCATACAATACGACGGGGGAATACGAATACCCTTGCTGGACATGAAGGGCTATATCAAAGCTGCGAATGTCCCGGAGTTGCGTCGGTATTCTTTGGCAAAGCGGCAAGGGGCGATCCAGCGATTCAACGCACTTGCTAAATTCGAGGAGTTGAGGATCAAGTACAGGTCTGGCGATCAATATAGGCCGGATTCGTATAGTGAAGCAGCCCGTGATTGTGGGCTATCGAGACGATCAGTTGAAAGATGGAGAAGCCGTTTACGTCGATATGGACTAAAGGGCCTTGTCGATTCCCGTGGCGGCGGAATGCGCTGCAAAGCGTCCCATCGGTAATTACAGTTGACGGCGTCCGAGTCCGAGTCGCCGTCAAACGTAAGCAGGTCTGGGGCTTGTGGCTTGTTAGAGAAGTCGCATAAACTGGCCTGTTTTAGGTTTGTCCATATCTCGCTGCAACGTCCGATTTTCCACTGCCATATACTCGGAAGTACTGCCATATAATTTTGGAAACTACACCCTCCGCTATATAAGAATGGCGGCAATCTCCATTTGGGGGGATTCTCGCCGAAAATCAACGGCTGTGTTTACGAATGTCAACGTTGGGCACAAATGTTTTGTTGTAGGGATTTTATGCTCAATTGCTGGCTGTTGGGGCGGTTTGGCTGTTGATTTTTCACAACGCGCCGGTCCTGATCGGCACAATACTCGCTGCCGGGCGGAATTCAGACCAGGCGCAAATGCGTGCATAAGGCCGACCGGTCGGCATATCTTATAGGGCAAAACGCCCGCATCAGATTTCCGGGGTCATCGGCGCCGTTTGGGTACGTGTTTTGCTGTATTTGCTCTTCATTGGCTGCTGCCGGCTTGGCAGATTCTCTAATCCGGGTGACTTGAAAATAGAGGCGCGTGTATCAGGAGCGGGATTGATGGACGATACAAATCTGGAAGACAGACTCAATGAATTAGTGAAAGAATTTGGAGAAGCAGCGAATCCACAGCACAAGAAGTTGGCCAGCCTTGCCGATGAGGCACAGGCCGACCGCAAGAAGCTCGAGAAGAGCATAAACTCTTTGCAGGAATCGCTCGATTACCTGCGGGTCTGCATCAAGTATCAGCTTTTCGATCTTGAGGCGACACGTCGGGAGAACGAATACCTCAGGAAGCTGCTTGAAAGCGACGGCGATTGAAAGGCAAACCGCCGTTACGGAGAACCAATAATGGAGGAATTGGGTGTGGGCGAGGCCACCCTTTTGCGCGCATTTGTCCGAGCATCCACGCACTATCATTATCAATAACGCCGCCGATCCGGCAATTCTCAATCGTTGACAAACCTTCTCAAGTCCTGTAAAATTCCTATTCCCGCTCTCGGACAGCGCATCAATCAAGTTGAAAGGGGACGTGTATGGACTCGACGGGACGAACTTGCGGATTGGCACTTTGGCTGGGCATTTCTTGTATTGTGCCGGGTCTAATATGCACCCAAGATGCGGCGCTCGGCTCGGCGGAAGAGGCTGCATCGCCGGGGCCATATCTGCTGCAGCCCGATTCGTTTAAGCATTATATCGACCGGTTTGGCGAGGACGACGAAGAGCTCTACATCCAATACATATCCAACGACAAGGCGTGGGACTTTTTGCGGAGTAATGTTCCCCTCTTCGAGTGCCCGGATAAGGATTTCGAGCGGACGTATTTCTTTCGCTGGTGGACCTATCGCAAGCATATCAAGCAGACGCCGGACGGCTTTGTGATAACCGAATTTCTTCCCAAGGTCGATTGGTCCGGCAAGCACAATACAATCAACTGCCCGGCCGGCCATCATTTTTACGAAGGCCGATGGATACACGACGGGCAATTCCTCGATGATTACGCCGTTTTCTGGTTTCGCAAGGGGGGCGAGCCGCGGCGATACAGTTTTTGGGCCGCCAATGCGCTCTACGCCCGCTACCTCGTTCGGCCGAACGAGGAATTGATCACCGGCCTGCTCGACGATTTGGTCGAGAACTACGAGGAATGGGAGAAGGCGAGGCTCGAGCCGGACGGGCTGTTCTGGCAGATCGACGACCGCGATGGGATGGAAGTCTCTATCGGCGGCAGCGGCAAACGCGCGACGATCAATTCCTATATGTACGGCGACGCCCAAGCAATCGCCAAGATTACGAATCTTGCGGGCAAGAAGGATATTGCCGAGCGGTTTGCCGATAAGGCCAAGAGGCTCAAAGAGCTGGTTATGGAGAAGCTCTGGGACGAGCAGGCCAGGTTCTTCAAGACCCTGCCGCGAGACGAACAGAGGCTCGTCGATGTCCGCGAGCAGCACGGCTATACGCCCTGGTACTTCAATCTGCCCGATGCCGGGGCCGGCTGCGAGGTCGCCTGGAGGCAGTTGATGGATCCGAACGGCTTCTACGCGCCATTCGGCCCGACAACCGCAGAGCAGCGGCATCCGCGTTTTGCCGTTTCGTACGAGGGCCACCAATGCCAATGGAACGGGCCAAGCTGGCCGCTCTCGACCTCGGTGACATTGACGGCCCTGGCCAACGTCCTGAACAACTACCAGCAGGATGCGATTAGCAAGGCCGATTACTTTGAAACGCTCGGAATCTACACTAAGTCCCACAGCCTTAAACGCGAAGACGGGCAGGTCGTGCCCTGGATCGATGAGAATCTGAATCCATTCACCGGCGATTGGATTGCGCGCAGCCGCCTGAAGGGCTGGAAGGACGGCACGTGGAGCGACAGCAAAGGCGGCAAAGAGCGAGGCAAAGACTATAACCACTCATCCTACTGCGATCTGATAATCACCGGCCTGGTCGGCCTGCGTCCCAGGGCCGACGACACCATCGAGGTAAATCCCCTCCTTCCAGGCGATACATGGGACTGGTTTTGCCTCGATAACGTTCTATATCACGGGCGGATAATCACGATTCTCTGGGACAAAGCCGGCAATAAGTACGGCAAGGGCAAAGGACTGCTTGTCTTCGCAGACGGCAAAAAAATCGCCTCAGCCGATTCCCTGCGTCGAATCACAGGCAAGTTGCCTAAGAAGGTAAGCGGCACTTCCGCTGGCACAATAGACGAAGGCAGAACGTCGAGCAAATAGGCCTGGCAATTCACAAAGGTAAGAAAATGGATCTGTAAGAAGGCTACCCTCGCGCACCCGTAACATGAAGCGGGATTGGAACCGATCAACTCAAGACGGAAGCCACAACTCGAATTGCTTTGGTGGGTCTTGTGGGGCAGGCGGTTTGGCAGGCTCCGCAGCCGTTGCATTTTTTCGGGTCGATGACGGGAATTAGTGAGTAGCTTTCCTTAGAGAAGATGTAGCTAATCGCTTCGTAGGGGCACCACCTCATGCACGCGGAACATTCTTTATCCTCGCTCAGGAGGCATATATCCATATCCACGCGTGGCAGGCCGATTCGTACGTTGGATTTTTCATCGGGCGGGATGCGGATAATTGCCCCGGCGGGACAGATCTCGGTGCATCGCGTGCAGTCCTCCCGGCAATAATCATTCTCGAAGCTGAGCACTGGAGTCAAAATACCGGCCCATCCTTTTTCCCCGAGATTCCTCTCAATAATCCCGTGCGGACAGGCGCGGATGCAGTTGCCGCACCGCGTGCACAGGCCGACGAAGGTGGCCTCATCAAGTGCACCGGGAGGGCGCAGGGACGGAGCTCGTTCGGGGCCGATTCGTCGAACGGCCGCTGCGCAGCCGGCCCCTACGACCATGCCCAAAGCGGTACGTCGAGCAATCCGATACCCTGCATTCGTCTCGGCGGGCGTTCTCGTCTTGGGCGCAAACAGAGACCGGATATATCGAGAAAGTATCGCAAGCAGGTCCTGGAAGGCTCCCAGGGGACACGCTCGGGCGCACCAGAAGTTGGGCTTAAACGCGCAGGCAATCAGCAGGACGGCAAAAAGCAAGGCTGATATCCAGCTTAGGGGGACCGTTGAATATCTGGCCGTTAGAAAGATGCCGGAAAACAGGGCAAGCGGGTCGAGGTATAAGAACAGCGGATAGCCCAGGATGGCGCCGCCTAAAGTCATCGCGGCCAGCCAGTACCCGAATTGGATTCCCAGCGATGGTTTTCTCTTCAAGCGCCGCCCAAGGCAGCTTGCGCCGTCCATACACAATCCCACCGGACAGGCCCAGCGACAAAACCAGCGGTGGCGAAAGAGTGCAAAAAGAGCTGCAATGAGTCCCAGGACCATGATTGGCCGGAGAGTTCTGGTCGCCAGGAGTGAAGCAGTGGCTACGAGCGCGCTGGCGGCGGGGACATAGCGCGCGAGCGAGGTATCAGGCAGCAGCGGCAATAGGCAAAGGACAGCGGCAATCAGGCACGTACAGCGAATAAGAAACCGCAGGTGCCTCTTGCTTGTCGCCGATGGAGCGGCGGGATCGGTTTGCGGTTCTGCGATGCTCAACCGAGGTATGCCTCCTGTTGGCGAAGGATTTTCTGAATCTTGGCGACATCGGCGTCGCGGGGGG
>JAFGTU010000154.1 GCA_016933985.1 Sedimentisphaerales bacterium
GCTCCAGGCCGTCCCAGCCGCCGAACCAGTCGCCGGTGCAGCCGATGATCGAGACGACGCATTTGGGGTCGTCGCTATCGAGGCCGGAGGCATATTGGACCAGAGGAGCTACGCTGCGGTCGTCGGTGAAGAGGTCGCGGAAGTAGTGTGGGATTTCGGCTTTGAAGACGTCGCGGCAGGATTGCAGCGTGGCCTTGGCGAGGTTGTCGCGGTTCTGGCCGCCGAACCCGCCGGGGGTCGTGATGCCCTCGCAATCCAGGCCGATGTTTTTGAGGATTTGCAGGCCGTAGCTCATGTAGTCGGTCAGCACCTCGGCGGACTTGTCCTGGCTCCAGCCCCAATTCTCCATAAACTTCTCCGACCATTCGGGGTATGGCTGGCCCGTCTTGGTGTCGATTACCCGCGTGTGCGTGACCATTTCCGGGTGGATGTCCCAGTCGGGCATCATAAGCTCGCGGACGAGCTTGATGCTGTCGTCAAGCTCCTTTCTCGTCCAGCCCGGCAGACCGCGGTCCAGCCTGCCGACGCACGCCGGGTACGGAACGATGCTGTACTTGCCCTTGATTCCGTGCTCCCGGCACCATTCGCCGAACTTGCGAACGAAAGAATCCGGGATTTCACGCGGCAGCTTGCGCCAATCCTGCTTATAGTTATTCGGCCAGACCTCCGCGAACTGCGGGATGCCGAAGTAGGCTAAGTTCACTAAGCAGGTCGAATCGTCGATGATGAAGCTCATCGGCACGCGGTTCTGCGGATTGAGAACCTCAACATCGCCCGATTGATAGGGCCGCTCGCCCTTGGGCTGGGCGTGCAGAGGCCTACTGTTCAACAGCACGGCCCCCCCCGCCGCTATCGCCGCGGCCTTTACGAAATCACGTCGAGTCATTTCTTCTTGTGCAGACATAGAATGGTTTCCTTCCATTTAGGCACTCTAACAAAAATTCTCTTGTCATTCCGAGCGAAGTCGAGGAATCTATTCAAATAGCTTCGCGAAGCGTTTCCTTATCTTGAAGTCAGCTTTTGTTAGGACTCCTTAGATGTCCTACGATTTTGGTTTTGGCAGAGGGAATACCTCTGATTCCGTCCTGGCGGTCGTCAGCATTTCGGTCATCTTCGCCAGGATTTCGGGGTTCTCCTTGCCTATGTCATTTTTTTCGCCGATGTCGTCGGCGAGGTTGTACAGTTCGATTGTGGCGCCGGGCCTTGTGCGGACCAGCTTCCAGTCGCCCATTCTGATTCCCTGCCTGCCGGCAAGCTCCCAGTATAAATGATGGTGGGTCTTTTGGTCTTGCGGCCTGCCCAGTAGCGTCGGCAGATAGGAGATACCGTCTATATCGCCGGGCGGCTCGACGCCGATGATTTCGCAAGCGGTGGGCAGGAAGTCCCAGAAGGCCGAGACGTGGTCGCTCACCGAGCCGGGCTTTATCTTGCCCGGCCAGCGTGCGATGAACGGAACGCGAATTCCGCCTTCATAGACCGAGCCTTTGAGGCCGCGAAGCGGGCCGGCGCTCTCGAAGAAGCCCGCATCCGCGCCTCCGGCGTAGGTCGGGCCGTTGTCGCTGGTGAAGATTACGAGCGTATTCTTGTCGAGGCCGAGTTTTTTAAGCAGGGCCATTATTCTGCCGACGTCTTTATCCATCCGCGTAATCATTCCGGCATAACACGCCCGCGGGTTCTCGTGCGGGACGTAGCCCTGCTTGCCGTCGTAAGGCGGGTCCGGCCATTTGCCCTTGTACTCGGCCAGCGAATCCTCCGGGACTTGAAGCGCGACGTGTGGGATCGTGAAGGGGACATAACAGAGGAAGGGCCTGTCCTTGTTCTTCCTGACGAACTTGAGGGCCTCTTCGGCAATCATGTCTTGCGAATAGACCTTTTCGGCCCCGTTCTTGTTGGCCTCGATCCATTCGATTTTATCGTCCGACCAGAGGTGATTGGGATAGTAGGTGTGGGCCTGGCGCTGGCAGATATAGCCGTAGAAGCGGTCGAAGCCCTGCTTTGCCGGCTCGCCCGTGGTTCCGACCCGTCCGAGGCCCCACTTGCCGAACGCCCCGGTCGTATAGCCGGCCTCCTTGAGTATCTTGGCGACCGTAACGGTGCCTTCCTCCAAAGGCCACTGCCCCCCTATCGTCGAGCCAAGCTGCCAGCCTTCCTGTCCGCCGACTTGCTTATTGTCTCGGATCTGTGCGTGGCCGGTATGCAGCCCGGTCATCAGCGTGCATCGCGAGGGTGCGCAAACGGGGTTTCCTGAATAATGCTGCGTGAACTTCATTCCCTCGGCTGCAAGCCTGTCGATATTGGGCGTCTTAATCTTCTTCTGCCCGTAGCAGCCGACGTCGGCGTAGCCCAGGTCGTCGGCCATGATATAGACGATATTCGGCTTACTCCCCGCTGCGGACGAGCGGGCCGATGCGCCCGTGCATCCCGGCAGTGCAAATGCGGCCGCCCCAACGCCTGCGGCCCTTAAAAAATCGCGACGCGAAATTGCGGCCATCTTCTTGCTCCTATCATTCTGTCAAGTATGACACTGCGAATTGTCATTGCGAGTCCCGGTGCACCGGGACGTGGCAGTCTCCTGAACTCGAACGCTTGGAGGTTGCCGCAGTCGCCTGCGGCTCCTTCGCAATGACATACGTCAATTCGATTTTGCAGATCACCATGCTATTGATACAACGCATAGCGAGATGATTGTACCCGACAGCCGGCGTTTGGCAAATCTATTTCGGCAAAGACTATTCGCGCCGATTCGCCGCACTTTCTCCGGCATGCGCCGATTACACCAGCTTGGAATTGTAAGCCGGGTTTGCCTTTGGAATCACGGCCTCAGTCTCTTCGAGAAACCCGTCTATCAGCGCATCCAGTTCTTTGACCTTCTGTGGATACTTCCCGGCCATATCGTTCTTCTCGCCGATGTCGTCGGCGAGGTTGTACAGCTCATAACGATTCTCTTGCCTGCGGCCGTCGGCGTAGAAGCGGATCAGTTTCCAGTCGCCTTTGCGGACATAAGTTGATGGCTGGAAACCCTCTCGAATGGCCGGGCCGTGTGGGAAATGACAGAAGATCACTTCTCGCGACAGCTTTCCGCCTTTCAGGGCTGGGACAATGCTGATGCCGTCAAAATACTGGCCCGCTCGACGCTCGGCGCCTATCATCTCCAGGATTGTGGGATAGAAGTCAATGCTGGATATGACCTGGTCGCTCTTTGAGGCGGGCTCGGTAACGCCGGGCCAGATAACTATGCAGGGCTCTCGCGTGCCGCCCTCGTAAATGGTCGCTTTGCCGCCTCGAAGGGGACTGTTGCTGCTTACAGGAACATCGGGATAGCATTGCTCTGAAGGCCAGTGAATGCCGCCGTTGTCACTGAAGAAGACGATGATCGTGTTGTCGGCCAATCCCAATTCGTCGATGGCCTTAACGACGCGGCCGACATTGGTATCCAGCGTTTCTATCATACCCGCGTTGACGGGCTGCCGCTGCGGATTATCCGACCTTGCCTTGGCCTTGTACTTCTGTTCGAGCTGGGGCTTGCCTTCGTGTGGGGCGTGGACGGAGAAGGCCCAGTAGTTCACGAAGAATGGGCGGCCCTTATTGGCCTTTATGAAGTCAACCGCTTCGGCGGCAACGACATCCTCAATGTGATCGCCCTTTTCGCCCTGCTTTATCGTCATCTTTGCGGTGGTATGCCACGGGGCGAGGTAGTGCTGTGGCGGCCCCGGGCCATGCCAGTGGGGGATATCAACGTCAAAACCTTGATGCAGCGGGTCGTAAGGTTCGGGACCTAAGTGCCATTTGCCGAAGTGGCCGGTCGCGTAGCCTGCATCCCTAAGGGCCTCGGCCAGCGTGTAGTATTCGGGCTTGAGGCGCGTCAGAGAATTTGCGACGAGCCATTTGGAGCGCGGCGAGGCCTTTTTCTGAAGCGACTTATCGAGAATGACATTTGCCAAATGACAATTAGGAGCCGTAATGCCGATGTGGGCCGGGTACAGCCCTGTGAGAATGCTCGACCGTGTCGGCGAGCAGAGAGGGTTGGCCGCGTAGGCGTTGGTCAACATCATGCCGCGCTTGGCCAGGGCGTCGATATGCGGCGTCTCGTAGAAAGTGCTGCCATAGAGGGACGTATCGCGCCAGCCCAGGTCGTCGGCCAGAAAGAATACGACGTTGGGCGGGCGTTTCGGCTTGTCGGCAAAACACGTCGTTTGCCTAAGCGCCAGCGCAGCGATGCCGACGCCGAGGCCCTTTATGAAATTCCGTCTCGTGCAATTAGCCGTCTTCACAATGTTGCTCCTTCTTAGCCCTTCGCTCCGCGAATTATATTTCGATTGCCGTCGGTCCAGTTGTCTTTGTACCAGGTGCACTGCTCGAACTTATCGTTAAGCGATTCCATCTTTGCTGCAAGCATCTTGCGGAACCGCTCCATCGTCGCGGCGTGCCCGGCCTCAGCGGCGAGATTGATCATTTGATAGGGATCGTTTTCATTGTCGAAGAGCAGTTCGGATTTATCAACTCGATAGATGGCGTAAGTGTATTGCTTATCCCGCAAGGCCCGCCACTCGTGGCCGTTCTCCCAGGCTGCACAGGCGCCCGTATTCTGCAAGAAGGCGGCCTGCGGTTCGGGCCCTTTACGCCCCAGCGCGCAACGGCTGAGATCCATCCCTTCGGCAGTCTCAGGGACCTTCAAGCCCATCAGCGAAAGAACCGTAGGCATCACATCGACCGTTGACAGGCACGCATCCGAAACGAATCCAGCGGGAATCTTTTTGGGCCAGCGGATTAAGAACGGTATGCGTGCGGCCTCTTCGTAGAAGATGTTCTTTGCCCGCCTGCCGTGCGCGCCGAACATCTCACCGTGGTCGGAGGTGAAGACGACAATCGTATTTTCCGCGAGCCCGGCCTTATCAATTGCGTTCAGCAGTCTGCCGATGTTCCAGTCGAGATTGGCTGTCATCGCGTAGTAGTTTCGGCGCCAGGTTTCGAGATTCTTTCGCTGGCCGGGATCGAGCCGGCCCCAGGCATCGGCGTATTTGTCGTTTTGGTCCTTGTAATTGGACGGGTTCGGCAGCGAGACCGATTCGAACATCTCTCTGTACTTCTCCGGCACGTTGTCAGCCGACCACGGATCGTGCGGCGTGCCGTAGGATAAAAACGCGGCAAAAGGCTCATCCGATTCAGAAACGCGGCTGATAAAATCGATCATCATATCGGTCTGGGCGTCCGGCTCATAGACGTCGTCGCCGTAGAAAATCTTCTTCAGTGAATCGGTATGGTAATATGCCTTGTAGTAATTGTGATGGAAGTTGTAGGCGGCCCAGTAGCCGTCGAAACCCAGGCGGTCCGGCCCGGGGGGAACGAAGCTGTTCTTCGGGTCGAAATGGTTTCCAAGCTCGTTGGCGTAGAGGTGCCATTTGCCGATGTATGCGGTCTGGTAGCCGCTGCGCGTCAGGACGTGGCCGAAACACTCGTGGTCGGTCCTCATGCGAAGCTCGTTGATCACCATCCCGGTAGAGGTCGGATACTTGCCGGTGAGCAGCGACGCTCGAAAGGCCGCACAGACGGGCATATTCGAGACGGCATTTCGGAAATTGACGCCCTGCGAGGCCAGCTTATCGAAGTTGGGCGTCCGGGCTTTTTTATCGCCGGCGTAGCCGCAGCGCGTATAGCCTAATTGGTCGGCAAAGACAAAGAGCAGATTCGCCCGCCTCGCCGACTTGGAATTTAGCTTTCCGGCTGGAACGGCGCACGAGCCTAAAGTCAAGGCGGTGCTGCCGAGGGCGGCGGCTTTGAGAAACTGGCGTCGTTTCATTCTTTAATCTCCGTTTCCGCCTTCGGCCCGGGATAAGCCGGCCCGCACAAATAGGCCAGCCCGAAGGTGATTGCCGTGCCGATGACTATCAGCCAGGTCCAGCCAAGGGCTATCATTTTCCCATATATCATCAGCATCAGCACAAGGCAGACGCCGGCGCCCACAAGCATGGCCGGGATATTGGCCGGATTGCATCTTCGCCGCGTAAGCAGGCCCAGCAGAAAGACGCCCAGCAGCGGCCCGCCAGTGATCGACAGTATCTGGAACGCAAAATCGAGAATCTTCTCTACCGGGGCGCAGGCAAATGCTATAGCCGCCAGCACCAGGCCGAATCCCGCCACGCCTATCCGCGAAACAAGCAGGTAATGTCTCTCCGATGCGCCCCTGCGGATCAAAGGCCGATAGAAATCGCTCACGAAAGACGATGTCAGCGAGCTAAGAGGTGAGTCTATGCTGGCCATCACGATCGCGCCGAGCACCAGACCTTTAAGGCCCGCCGGTAGAACCGCCCGAGTAAAATGCGGGAAAATCTCTTTCATCTTGTCAGGCAGGGGCAATGAAGGATTCTGCGAATAGAACACAAAGAGCAAAGTCCCAACTGCAAGATACAGCCAATAGACCGGCAGGGCCGTGAGGATCGTGGCGATGATGGTCTTCTGGCTGCTTTTTCTGGTTTCAACGGTGAGCAGCCTCTGAACCATCTCCTGGTCGGTCCCGAAGGAGACCAGGCCGATGAAGAAGCCGGCCGCCAGCCACGCCCAGAAAGTGCTGGCGTCTTTGAGGCCGAATGTGAAATGGAAAGTGCTCAAGCGCCCGGCCTCGCCGCCAGTCTTGATAGCGGCCGCAAGCCCTCCGTCGATATGGCTGATGAGGAAACCGGCTACGACAATACCTGCGACAAGGAAGAAAACGGCCTCGTATGCTCCGGCCCAGACGACCGCCTTGATCCCGCCGAACGCGATAAAGGCGATGCTCACTACGGTGAACAAGGCAATCGTGGCGGTCAGCGGCCAGCCCATTATAACGCCCACGGCCATGCACGTCGCGTAAAGCCGAACGCCGGAGGCAATCAAGCGCGTCACAAAAAAGAACGCCGAGCCGGCGTACTGAGTGGCAGGGCCGAACCGGTGACGAAGAAACTCATAAATGCTCGTGCAGTTGTATTTGTAGAAGGCCGGGATAAAAAGAAACGCCACGACAAGCCGGGCAACGGCCAGACCGACCAGGAATTGAAGGAAACGCCAGTTCTCTTCATAGGCCTTGGCCGGGATGCTCACGATTGTAAGGGCGCTGATCTCCGTTGCCACAAACGAAAGGCACGCAACCACAGCCGGAACGTGACGCCCGCCGAGAAAAAAATCGTTCGTGTCCCTCTCCTCGCGCCCGAAGATGTATGAGATCACGAACAAAAGCACGACAGCCGCGCCGACGATACCCCAGTCCAACACCCCCAAACCGCTTATCTCGCCGATGACAGAATTCACAATGCCCCCTCAATCGCCCTTCGCAGGAATTGCCCGGACTCATCAAGTATCTTGACGGCGGCGGCCAAATCGACCTTGCGAAAGTGCATCACGATAGCAGCCTTCACTCTTCCCTCCGCACGGTCGAGCAGCCTCTTTGCCCTCGCGCGGGAAAGGCCCGTCACTTCCATGACGATTCGTACAGACCTGTCCCTGAGCTTCTCGTTCGTCGCCCGCAGGTCCACCATCAGGTTGCCATAGACCTTGCCGAGCTTAATCATGGCCGCAGTAGTAAGCGTATTCAGCACGAGTTTGGTCGCTGTGCCGGCCTTCATCCTCGTCGAGCCGGTGACGACCTCCGGGCCGACAACCGGATTGATTATAATCTCAGCGGGAATATGCGCGACGGCTTCCGGCGCACATGTGATGAAGACGGTCCCGGCCCCGATTCTCCGGGCGCGTTTGAGTGCCCCGTGCACGTAAGGCGTCATTCCGCAGGCGGCCAGGCCGATAACGACATCGTCGGCCCTGACTTGTCTTTTGTCTATCGCCTCCGCACCGTCCTCGGGATAATCCTCCGCGCCCTCGGCCGAGCGGACAAGCGCGCCGCGTCCACCGGCTATTATTCCCTGAACCATCGAGGGCGGAACGCCGAAAGTGGGCGGACATTCCGAGGCGTCCAGCACTCCGAGCCGCCCGCTCGTGCCCGCGCCGACATAGAACAGCCGACCGCCCCTGCAAAACCGCGCCACAATCAAATCAACCGCCGCCGCGATGCCTTTGCGCGCTTTAGCAACCGCAGCCGGGACGAACGTATCCTCGGAATTGATAAGATCGACAATCTGCTGCGTTGACATATCGTCGATGTCCTCGCTTCTGCGATTGCGCTTCTCCGTGGTTGGAAGACTTCTCCGTCTGCTCATTATGCGGGCACTATCTTTCCTAAAACAACGCCTCTTTCGGCCCCGGTCGCGCTCGGTATGTTGCCGGGCAGTCCCTTGATGCTTGCGTATGCCAGCACCGCGAAGGAAACCGCCTCCTTGGCGTCAACGCTGATCCCAAACTCGTCCGTCTTGCGAATCTTGATGTCGCCCAGCTCCCGCTGGAGCATATCCACGAGCGTCGCATTATGCGCCCCTCCGCCGCACAGGCTAACTTCATCGGGCATCGCGGGCAGGAAACGCCGGTACGCCTGGGCGATACTAACGGCGGTAAACGCGGTTACGGTAGCTGCGATGTCGGCCTTGTGCATTGAATCCTTGCGGGCCTTTTCATAGATGCGGTCGGCGTAGGCGAAGCCGAACTCCTCCCTCCCCGTCGATTTCGGCGGAACTCGCCGAAAGAACGGATGCCGCAGCAGTTCGCCAAGCAGCCTTGCATCGACGCTGCCTCTTGCCGCCATTCTTCCTTCCGCATCGTATCGCCGTCCTCCCCCTGCCGCGAGCCCGACGATGCGGTCGATGACCATATTCCCCGGCCCCGTATCGAAGGCAACGACATCGGTCTGACGACAGCACGCCGGCAGATAAGTTACGTTCGCGATGCCCCCGATATTCTGGATCGCACGAGATAAATGTTTGTGATTGAAAAGGATATAATCGCTGTATGGAACAAGCGGGGCGCCCTGGCCACCTGCCGCCATATCCCGAGGCCGAAAATCCGCCACCGTCGTAATGCCAGTCCGCTCGGCGATTACAGAAGGTTCGCCAATCTGCAGCGTCGAGCGTACCGCCCTGCCGCCAAAGCGCTTGGGCTTGGGGCTGTGATAAATCGTCTGGCCGTGCGACCCGATAAGGTCTATCGACCGCATCGCGATCCCGTTTCTTTCGCAGACCTTCGAGACCGCCTCGCCAAAGAGCTCGCCCAAAACGAAATTATAATGACAAATATCATCCACCCGCCCCGATGCCGGCTCGCAAAGCCTCAGAACCTGCCGCCGCAACGCAGGCGGATAAGCAAAAACCTCGAACGCCAGCAGATTAACCCGATAAGGCCCTGCCGTGGTCACATGACCCTCAGGTACTGCCATCCCCGCAAGGGGCCCGTGGGGCTTGGCCGTGGTCCCACGCCCTTCCCGTGGCACGGCCATCCTGGCCGTGGTCTCACGCCCTTCCCGTGGCACGGCCATCCTGGCCGTGGTCTCACGGGCTTCCAGCCCGTGCCCTCCCGATTCTTCGATATCCACGATAGCCGCATCCACCCCGTCCGCAGACGTCCCGGACATCAGCCCCACCACGCGCAATCTCTTCTTTTCTGCAAGCTTCGCAACACGGTTCATAGCCGCCGTACCATCCAAATTCACCCAATAATCATTGCAGCACACCAACTGTCGCCACGCCGCACGATTATACCCCCATTCCCTACCACCGACAAGAATGTCGCCTGAACAAGACTTGGTGCAACTCAAAACTCAAAACTAAGAACACAGTAAGCGTTCACGCGGTTTTGGCCAATTGAATGGTTGGTGGTATCAATGATGGAACCGAAAGGCCGTCTAAATGGTAATGACACGCA
>JAFGTU010000020.1 GCA_016933985.1 Sedimentisphaerales bacterium
CAGGGCTTCGGCGAGCCGGGGACATACTACATGCAGTCGAAAGACCCCAACCACTTGAGCGCCGCCGAGCGAAACTGGCAGAAGATCCGCGATATGTACGGCCAGGTCCCCGGCGGGATGTTCGGCGGAGACGAAAACTGCCGACCCGGCTTCACGGACCCGCGCCAGGCGGTCGAGACCTGCGGGATGGTCGAGATGATGCTCTCGCACGAGACCCTGCTGACAATCTCCGGCGATCCGAAATGGGCCGACCGCTGCGAGGACGTGACATTCAACTCGCTGCCCGCCGCCTTCCTGCCGGATATGAAGGCCCTGCACTACCTGACGGCGCCGAACATGATCCTCTGCGACCGGAACAACAAATCGCCGGGCCTTCAAAACGGCGGGCCGATGCTCCTTTACGACCCGCACGACCACCGCTGCTGCCAGCATAACACGGGGCACGGGTGGCCTTACTACGCCGAGCACCTCTGGCTCGCCACGCCCGCCAACGGCCTGGCCGCGGTAATGTACGCCCCATCCAAAGTAACCGCAAAAGTAGCCGACGGCGCCGAGGTAACAATCCTCGAAGACACCCGCTACCCCTTCGACGAGACAATAGATTTCACCATCGGCACAGCCGAGCCCGTCAAGTTCCCGCTATATCTCCGCGTTCCCGACTGGTGCAAGAGCGCCGGCCTTGAAATAAACGGCGAAAAAGCCAAAATCGCCGCCCGCCCGCAGTCGTACATAATGATCGAACGCACCTGGAATAAAGGCGACAAGGTCAGGCTCATCCTCCCGATGCAGATTAGCCTTCGCAAGTGGACGGAAAACAAAAACAGCGTATCGGTGGACCGCGGCCCGCTCACTTATTCGCTCAAGATCGGCGAGGACTACGTCCGCCAGGGCGGAACAGACCAGTGGCCCGCATGGGAGATACACCCGACCACGGCCTGGAATTACGGCCTGGTCCTCAATGAGGGCAGCCCGGCGGGGTCTTTCGAGTTCGTACCCGCCGCCTGGCCCGCAGACGACCAGCCCTTCAGATCTGAAACCGCTCCCGTAATGATGTGGGCCAAAGCCAAGAAAATTCCCCAGTGGCAGATGGACAATCTCGGCCTTGTCGGCCTGCTCCAGCCCAGCCCCGCAAAATCCGATGAGCCGGTGGAGAAGGTAAGCCTGATTCCAATGGGCTGCGCCCGCCTGCGAATCTCCTCATTCCCAACGATAGGGGCCGGCCCGGACGCCCATCAATGGGCCGCGCCGCCCCAGCCGGCCAAGCCCATCCCCACCACGGTCTCTCACTGCTGGGGCAACGACACCCCCAACGCATGCAGCGACAAGCTGCTCCCGAAGAACTCCAACGACCACGATATCCCGCGTCTGACCTGGTGGGACCACAAAGGCTCAACCGAATGGGTCCGGTACGATTTCGACAAGCCGATGAAGGTTTCGAGCGCGGATGTCTATTGGTTCGACGATACCGGCGGCGGAGGATGCCGCGTCCCCGCATCCTGGCGACTGCTTTACAAGGCCGGCGACGAATTCAAGCCCGTCCCCAACGCCTCACCCTTCGGCGTCGAAAAGGACAAATTCAACAAAGCAACCTTCGACCCCGTCGAGACAGGCTCGCTGCGCGTCGAAGTCCAGTTGCAGAGCGACTTCTCCGGCGGAATCTTAGAATGGCGAGTAAACCCGAAGTAACAAACAAAACCGTAGGGCATGCCCCGCACACCATTTTTCTAAACCATATTCGTAGGACGGGCTTTAGCCCGTGCTCTATCTCTATATGATAGGGTCAACGAAATAATGTGGAACACGATCAGATTTATCATTCTGGCGTCTGCTAATCTGGCGACGCTATCTCTCTGTGAGCCCCAGAAGCCGCAAAAGCCGGGTGAAACAACAGTCATCAAGGGCGGAGCCCTTGCCGGTCATCGCTACCGCGTAGTCGTCTCGACGGACATCGGGGGAACAGACCCGGATGATTTTCAGTCCATGGTGCATTTGCTCGTTTATGCGGATTGCTTCGAGATCGAGGGTCTGGTCTCGTCGCCCTACGGTCCCGGGCGCAAAAAACACATCCTGGAGGTCATCGATTGCTACGAGAGAGATTATGCCAATCTGAAGACGTATTCGAATCGGCACCCCACGCCTGATGCGCTGCGTGGGATCACCAAACAGGGCGAAACAGAGCGGGCTCCCTACGCCGGTGTGCGACGCTCGACTGAAGGGTCACAGTGGATCGTGGACTGCGCGCGGCGAGACGACCCGCGACCGCTTTATGTCCTGGTCTGGGGCGGCATTGAGGACCTCGCCCAGGCGCTTCACGATGCACCCGACATCCCGCCCAGGCTGCGAGTGTACTGGATCGGCGGGCCGAACAAGAAATGGGGGCCCGATGTGTTTCAGTATATCGTTACGCACCATCCGAAATTATGGATCATCGAGTGCAATTCCACGTATCGCGGCTGGTTCACGGGCGACAATCAGTCGGGCCAATGGGGCAATGAGGCGTTCGTGTCCCGACACATTGCCGGCAAAGGCGCACTGGGTGATTTCTTTGTCGGCAAGAAGGCTGATATCAAGATGGGCGACACGCCGTCGGTCGGCTGGCTGCTCAAGGGCACGCCCGACGATCCCTCACAACCCGGCTGGGGCGGTCGCTTTGTGCGCGCGTGGGAGCGTCCTTATAGCCGCTTCGAGCGCATGACCACAGAGCAGGACCGTATGGAAATATTCGGCATCCTGGAACTAGTGCTGCCTATGGGAGGTGATATCCCGGAGAAACCCAAGGCTGTGTTACAGGTGGACAATCAAGAATTAATCGGTCATGCCCCCGGCGACGGCACCATGCGGTTTCGTTTCTGTCCCAAGAGCCAAAAGACTTTTGCTTTCAAAATACAAAGCAACGTGCCTGCGCTCGACGGGAAAACGGGGGGCATTGAAGCCCACCTGCCACCGCTTGAGACGGCGCAGCGTCCGGCAGTGAATTTGCCCAACTGGTGGACGGACGATCCGTCTCCCGACGTGGCAGAGGGATCGCATCACGGGGCCAAGACCGTAAGCCGGTGGCGAGAAGACTTCCTCGAGGATTTTGCCCAACGCATGCTCCGCTGCCAGTCGCCGGCTTCAGCAAAAACCAAAAAGTGAAGAGAGGATTATGCATCGTTTGCCAACTGTAGAAGACTTATAAGCGAATACTGAGATGGAAGGTAAACCCATGAAAAGGAATCTGTTATGTGTTTTCCTGATTGCCGTTGCTGTCGGCGCCGGTTCCAATGCGGCGCCGGCGAAAGTCGAATCCGGACCCAGGCATGGCGGGCTGCGTGTGATCATGTCGTCGGACTTTCCTCCGATAGGCGTTGTCAAGGGCGGCAATGTACCCAACACTATGAAAAGCGATCCGGACGATATGCAGTCGATGGTCCGTTTCCTGTTGTATGCCAATGAGTTTGACGTCGAAGGATTGATCGCTTCGGCAGGCACTTTTGCCATGCAGGCTCATAAGAAGAACATTCTGGGCGTACTTGACCAATACGAAAAGGTGTATGAGAACTTGAAAAAGCACGATCCCAAGTATCCTACGGCTGACTACCTGCGTTCAGTTACGTTCGAGGGCAAAGGTAATAACAATGGTATTAAGATTCAATGAGGTTGCGGTAAGCAGCCCTTGTCCGACGTTGTTGGGCCCGGCAAGGACAGTGAGGCTTCGAATGCGATTATAGCAGCCGCGGATAAACCTGATCCACGGCCGATATGGATCGGCGTCTGGGGTGGTCCGCGGGAGGTTGCCCAGGCAATTTGGGATGTGAAGAATACACGCAGCGAAGAAGAGCTTAAGGCCTTTGTCAGAAAGCTTCGCGTCTTCTTGATTGCCTGCCAGGACGCTTCGCACGGGTGGCTCATGGATGAGTTCCCTGAGTTGTTTATCATCGAATCGAGGAAGACTTACCAGGGCTTCTTCGGCGGACGTGATCCGATTTCCAATCTCGCCTGGGTCAACAAGAACATTCGCAAGAACCATGGCCCACTCTGTGATATATACCCGCATGAAGGGATGGCATGCACCGGGGTGTGCGAAGGGGATTCGCCGACGTTCATGTACCTGGTCAGCGCCAATCGCGGGATCAATAATCCCGAAGATCCCACCCAGCCCAGTTGGGGCGGGCAATACAAGCGCAGGGCCAATACAAATCATTATGTCGATGGGCCGGGCGGATCGAGCATTTCCAGGTGGCGTAAGGACTTCCAGAGGGAATTTGCAGAGCGTGCGGACTGGTGTGTCGGTCAATGAGGATAGAGAACGGTAGTTGACGAGATGCGAATGAGTAAGCGAGAATATTGACTCAAGAGAAACGGTAAGGAGAAGACATGATTAAGAGACATTACTGCTTGCACCTTGTGCTTTCCATAGTGGTATGTGCTGGAGCCTTTGGAGCGCCGCTAAAGCCGCGAGTGGTTGTGCTGACGGATATTTCCACCTGGGAAACCGATGACCATGAGTCGTTGATCCGGCTCCTTGCTCATGCTGACATGTTCGAAATTGAGGGTCTGGTTATATCGACCGGCTATAGTATTAAGACCCTCACCAAGTCTCCTGAGAAGGATTTTATCAATATCGCTCATGGCGTGGTTAATGCCTACGAAAAGGACTTGCCCAACCTGATGAAGCGTTCCAAGCAGGTTAGCCACAAGTTCGACGGCGCCAGGCAGCCAATCGGATACTGGCCGAGCCCGAAATACTTGAGAGACCGTACCATGTTTGGCAGCCTGAATCGAGGGAAACATTTCATAGGCGATGACAATGATTCCCCTGGAAGCAGCCTCATTATCAAGCTGGCCGATGAAGATGACCCTCGTCCGGTTTGGGTAACCGTTTGGGGAGGCGGGAACACAGTTGCCCAGTCGATCTACCGGGTCAAGAAAGATCGGGCCGCAGAGCAGTTCAAGGCCTTCCTGCGTAAAATCCGCATATATACTATCACGGACCAGGACCGTCATTATAGAGGAGAAGGCCTGGATGTCAGCGCTCATGGATGGATGCGTGAACAAGCCGGCAGTGACCTCCTGTTTATCTGGGATGAGTGTGCCTGGAAAGCTCATAATGGCACCGGGAAAGGTAACTGGGGGCAGTACGCGACCCATATCCAGGGCCATGGCAACCTGGGCAGCCAGTATCCTAAATACAAATATGGTGTTGAAGGTGACACTCCCTCTTTCCTTTATCTTATGCCGACCGGACTCAATGATCCGGAAGATCCGGTTCAATGTAGTTGGGGCGGAACGTTTAAGGGAAACGCAAACAATTTGTGGCAACCAGCCGATTCTTGCAGGTCATATTTTGACCGTTTCTACCAGGCAGCCTTTAACAACTTTGCAGCTCGAATGGACTGGGCAAAGGA
>JAFGTU010000155.1 GCA_016933985.1 Sedimentisphaerales bacterium
GCTGCTCGGCATTATGGTTCTGCCTCACCCTGCAAGCAACAGGCGGAACCTTAATCACCCACGAAATAGACGACTACCGCGCCTCCCTGGCCCGCAGCAACTTCAAACGCGCAGGCATTGAACACCTCGTAACACTCGTCGAAGGCGACGCACACAAGACCATTAAAGACATAAAGGGTCCTATAGACATCCTCTTCCTCGACGCCGACAAATCAGGCAACCTCGACTACCTCAACAAGCTACTCCCTCTAATCCGCCCCGGCGGCCTAATCATAGCACACAACACGACCGACCGCGCAGAAGAGATGAAAGACTACATAGAAGCAATAACCACAAACCCCAGCCTCGAAACAGTCTTCCTGCACAAAAACGACCAGGGAATAGCCCTGACACTAAAAAAACGCCGGACAAAGGAAGACAAGCCGTTACCTGCATTTCCCTCCAAACAAGCTAATAACACGCTCCAGGAAGCGCGGTAAGCCGGCACAAAGTTCTCTCGGCGGCTGCGATGTAGTCCACGACATATTTGCGGTATTGCGGATCCGGATAAAGCTCGGCCCGAACATCGAAACAATCTCTCTCCACAGAAAGAACAAGGCTCACACCGATTCAGATTTGATCACGGATAGTACGTTTTTCCAAAGTTTTTCCCGAGAACCGCCAAGCTCGTAAAGTCTTGTAAATAAAGAAGTAATCGACTTTAGACGGGTAGACGCTTGCCCGAATTCCCGGAAAATATGAAAATCTTGCCGGATTCTCCTTGACAGAACATGTGCTATTTTGTTCACTATACAAAACTATAGTATAACTTAGGACACTATTACTATGAAGCCACTCACAAACAGGCAAGCCACGGTATTGGAATTCGTAGCCGACTACCGCAACAACAGAGGATTCCCGCCAACACTTAGAGAAATCGGCGAGGCAACCGGCCTTCCCAATATCAGCGCCGTCCGAGGGCACATACAGGCATTGATCAAGAAGGGCTATATCACCAAAGATGCGGACAAAGCAAGGTCGATTTGCATCGTCCGCGCGCCTTCGGCCTTCAGCAAGCTCAAGCGACAACTCCATGAATTCGTCCGCACCGACGAAGGCGTATTCCACAAGATTGTCTATGGAGTGGCGCTGGCGGCTCGCAAACGAAGGACCCATTTCGCCGGCAGGAAGGGACAATGGCTCGATGAAGCTCTCGAAAAGAGGGCGGTTGAGCACGGCTGGACATTCCTGCGAAAGGAAATCCATCCCGACCACATTGTCCTTGTTCTTGAGGTATGGCCCAATCACTCCCCGGAACTCGTCGTATCGAGAATACGCCAGAGCGGCAATAGGATTCGATTGCGGCACGCAATGCACTTCCCCGGAGGATCGCTTTGGGCCAAGGGCTATGTCGCTACCACCAACCTCGAAAGCCTCGATGAAATGGTATGCCAACTGGTGCAGGAAACTCCGTCAGTTCTCAACGACACCTAAGAATAAGGAGAACACAAAATGCGAATCGTTCACGCCAACAAGATTGATGAGTCAAAGACGCCGAGCCGTCAAGACGCAAATGCCGTCCGACACTTCCTCGCCCAACCGGGACACAAAATCACCAACGCCGTTGTTCTTGGCCTTCTCCCCCTACTCTGTGCCACGTCGTCGTTGCCGCCAGCCACCAAAGCAGCCCCTCCAAACATACTGCGAGTGGCCGCTGATGGAACCGCCGAGTTCAAATCCATACAAGCAGCAATCGACAAGGCAAAACCAGGCTCAGTCATCGAAATAGAGCCCGGCCGATACCAAGAACGCGTTAAGATAAACAAGCCCCTCACCCTGGCAGGCGCAGGCTGGAACAAAACTACACTTATTGCCGGAGGCCTCAAAGCGAATGAATTCGAACAAATGCAAAATATCCTCAATCTGAAAATGTACAGCGCCAAGTCGCAGGAGCAGCGAGACGCGGTCAACAAGGAATTCGAACAGTTCGACAGTAAATGCCGCACGCCGACCTTGCTCGTCACCGACACCAGTGACGTCGTCATAAAGGACCTCAAGCTCACCCTCCCGGCACAGCACAGTGATCGAGAAACCTCCGCAAACATAGTCGAGTTCAGCGGCGCCCAGGCGACAATGTCCGGTTGCGCGGTCATGGCCGGGGCCGTGCACGGCATCCAAGTTTATAACGGCTCAAATGTAGAGATCAGGGGCTGTCTTGTCGCAGCGGTATGGAATACGGGAATTGCTGTAGTAGGCGGGGATGCGCCCGGTTCGGCGAAAATCATTGATTGCGATATTCGCAATTGTCACCATCGTGGCATCACTATCGGCCAAGGCGTCGGTTCGGCTGTTGTCGAACGCTGTCGCATTTCAGGCTCGGCATGGCATGGCATCCGCTACGACCACACATCGCCGACGATTACGGATAACCTCATATTCGAGAACGCCCGCTCGGGCATTTACGCCTCCGGCCAAACCGCGGCAACTGTCACAAACAACGTCTTCTACGACAACGAGATGACGGGAATGAGCTGCTGGTTTCTCAATCGCGATACAATCGAGGGCAACACCTTCGTCGACAACATGCGTTCCGGCCTGGAGGTCCTCGGCGCATCCAAGCCGACCATCCGAAAGAACATTTTCGCCGCCAATCCAAGGGGCGTTTTCTGTGGCAGCATAGGAAGCGATTCACCCGACGCAACATCCGACGGTCTCGTGACTCTCGAGCACAACATCTTCTGGGACAACAAAGAACGCACCGAGTGGTGGCGTCCCGGGCCCGATGGCGCCGAATCCGTCAAGGAGGAGATTCATCTTAACGAAGACGCCGGCAACATTGACACAGACCCGCTCTTTGTAGATTCGCTAAACAACGAATTTTCCCTCAAGCCCGACTCCCCTGCGCGGCGTGAGAAGATCGGGGCCGCGGATCCCATCAAGCTCGCCGGCCCTTGGCCCCTCCAGCCCGAAGAGATTGCGATTATCCCCCAGGCCCGAACACGCGATTACAGGCAATGGAACAAGCAGGGCCACGATGCAATAGCCGCCGAAACGTCACGCACCGACATCGAAATACCGAGCCCCCCCGCCGCTTCCGAGCCCTTTACCGCGACAGTGCAACTAAAGGACGGCCTGCATATCAGGGCCTTCATCGACGGCTCCGACTACATCAAAATTCGAGGAGACAGCCTTTGGTACCAGCATAAAACATGGGACCTCCCCGGCAAATGGCGAGACAGGGGCAGGAACATCACACACGATGAGCCGACGTATATCAACGGCAATTCCTGGATGCCGGAATGGGAAGACCGCATATCAAAACCATATCGACTGCCGCAAACCGCCCTGCCGCTGGAAACGAGCGATAGCATTGAATGCATGAAAATCGCTGGCCGGGGATCGGTCTCGGTCACCGAAACGCCGAAACCCGAAAACGACTACACACTTTCAATCTTCCTCGACGACAGCCGCTACAACGCGGCCCAGTGGTACGAATTCGCCGTCCGATGGGGACTGGGTGATCCGCAACAATGGAATAAGCTTGCCCAGACCTCAGCGCCGCCCGCCGAGAAGCCTGTTTCCAACCCCATCCAGACGCCTCCCGCCGGCAAAAGCCCCTTGCAGCGGCTTATTGATGCTGCTCAGCCCGGCCAGACTGTGACAATCCCAAAAGGCGTCCAGACCGAGCCGATCGTGATTGACAAACCCATTGTTCTGAAAGGCGAGTCAAGAACGAATTGTGTCTTCGAGGTTACCGCCGACTGCCCCGCGATCTTCGTTGACACCAAAGGCAAGGGCATCGTCACGATTGAAGCAGTCACGATTAAATGGCAGCTTGCAACAAGCGACAGATCTGAGTATCCGTTTGCGGTGGCCGTAAAGGACGCCAAGACGCAGGTGAGGAACTGCTGTTTCCTGCCACTGGGCGATTTCAAGCGATGCCCCGTCGCCATAAGATCGCTCGGCTTCTCTGAACTCGCCATCGATACCTGCAGATTCGAAGGCTACGAATATACGGTATGCTTCGGCGAGGGCACAAAAGGAGAAATTCGAGACAGTCTCGTAATCAACAGCGGACACCAGGGAATCTCCCTGTATTCCGGCGCAACTGCGAATATCACGCGCAACGTAGTGACCGGCTCGAAGTATCACGGCGTCCGCAGCACAGGCGGCACCGTCAATATGAACGACAACCTGATCATCAACAACGCCAACAGGGGCGTGTACCTCGGTAATAAGAGCGCAGCCGGCGTCATAGCCAATAACGTCATAATCGGCAATGCCACTGGGATCAGCGGCTTTGCCCGGTCGCAGGTGAAGATTGAAAACAACATTATCGCCGATTCGACTTACGCAGCCGTTGGAATGCGCGATTCATGCAGCCTCACGATTCGCGACAATATCCTCGCCGGCAACCAGCGAGGCTGCATCGTGTTTGAAGAGGGCGGCAAGGGCGCCAACTCTCTCTCCAGAAACCTCTTCTGGCAAAATGAGGCTGATACGGAGAACCTGGACAAGCCGACCGACGCCATAGACGCAGACCCGTGTTTTGCAGATGCCAAAGCAGGAGATTTCTCATTGAAGCCCGGACCAGCCCTCCAGAGCAAACAAGGCCTTGCCGATCCGAAGCCCTTCACTGCTCTTTGGCAAAGATGGAGCAACCGCACGAACAAGAGCGAACCGTCCGGGAATTAAGCCCTGACCCTAAAAAACAACGCCGGCTGACGGAAGACAACCCGGCCCCTGCATCTCTCTCCAAACGGGCTAACAAAAAAGCCGCGAAAGCACGCCAAGCCGACATGAAGTCGTATATGCCGCCGACATTCCTCGCCCGGCAAGGAAAACAACTGAGCCTGTCCGCAGATCCAATATTCAAGCCCGTAGAACGCCCTTTTCGGCCTTTTTATGCCACCCGGCTTCTTGAGTCGGACGGAAAATTGTTGAAATCTCGACGACACTTTTGTATTATAGGACGTGTGTGAACAGCAATTTTCCTGTTAAACATATAGGAGAAAGCCCGGATGAAACGAGCATCTCTTTGCCTGATTGTCTTGGCGACGGCCCTTACGCTTGCCACTGAGGCACGATGCGACTACACCTACAGCTACGCAACCATAGACTATCCCGGAGCCATCGGAACCTGGGCCGAGGGAATCAACGATGCCGACCAGGTGACAGGATACTACATGGAGGGTTCGAACATACACGGCTTCTTGTGCGATGGTCTCGGCACATTCACGCCGTTAGATTATCCCGGAGCCTCCCGTACGTACCCTTCGGGCATAAACAATACCGGTAGTATCGTTGGGCACTACAAGGCCGGCTCAAGTACGCGCGGATTTCTCTATAACGGCAGCACCTATACGGCGATAAATTACTCAGGGGCTTTGGAGACTCGCGCCCACGCCATCAATGACTCGGGCCAAATCGTCGGCATTTATTACTACCGCTACACGAGCACCTGGAGCTTCTACGGCTTTCTCTATGATGGCGGAACATTCACAACTATAGAGTATCCGGGGGCTACGGAGACCTACGCCTATGGCATCAACAATTCCGGCCACGTCGTCGGACGCTACCAGGTAGGCAGCGGGCCTCGTCACGGCTTTCTCTACGACGGGGCAACCTACACATCAATAGACTATCCCGGCGCTTCGGGCACGTACTGCTACGGCATCAATGACGCCGGCCACATCGTCGGGGCACATCAGATCGGATTCATGTATCACGGCTTCATCTACGACGGCGCGACATACACAACCGTAGATTACCCCGGGCAGGAGACCTGGGCCGACGCCATCAACAATCCCGGACGAATCGCAGGATACTACTACGGGGCCGGCGGCTATCACGCCTTCATCAACTGCCCCTCAGCCTCAAATCCCGGCCAAACAGATACCGACGCAGACACAATATCCGACACATGTGATAACTGCCCCAACGATGCCAATCCGCTCCAGGAAGATCTTGATGTGGATGGAGCCGGCGATATCTGTGACAACTGCCCGAACGACTTCAATCCCCTCCAAACCGATTCCGACGCAGACGGTTTGGGAGACTTATGCGACAACTGCCCGAACGACTACAATCCCCTCCAGAGCGATTCCGACGCCGACGGCGCCGGTGACGCCTGCGACAACTGTCCCGGCCTTGCAAATCCGGGCCAGGAAGATACCGACGGCGACGGCTTCGGAAACGCTTGCGACAATTGCCCCACGAGGCACAACCCGGACCAGGCAGACACCGACGGTGACGACCAAGGCGATATGTGTGATTGCGACGACCTTTTTCAAGGGCCGCTCGAATCGGGGATAGACTGCGGCGGTCCATGCCCGGTATGCGTCGATTGCGACTGGTGCGGAGACAATATTGAGCCGATACGCCTGAGGGGACGACCCAACGACGGCTATATCGACATCGTATTTGTCCCCCACGATTCCTGGCAGGGGAATATGACGGCATTTATAGACTATGCCCGCACCTTGGTGAGGGACTGGTACTTCTACCTCGATGAGCTGACGGTCTGCCCCGATGCCGATAGCGACGGCCACTGCGACTCTCCTTCGATACCCTTCGATTTCAGGGACCGCTTCAACTTCTACTACGACGCCTCCGGATGGGGCAGGGACCCGAACGAAGGCTGGTACTTTACATGGGGCGGAGAGCTCCCGGGAGAACGCGATTACAGCGATTTTCTCGCATGGTGTATCCCCGTTTGTGCAGGCGTCCCGTTCGGTCTGGGTTGCTTGTGCTTTCTCGACGAGCCCGACCACTTCTGGGGATATGCTTCATTTACCGATGTCGCCGCAATAATCGTTGACGATAAC
>JAFGTU010000156.1 GCA_016933985.1 Sedimentisphaerales bacterium
AATGAATCCCAGATGCTTCCCGCCAGATCCTCAGCGCTGAATCGCCGCCCCCCTGCGCCTGCACGCTGCTCTTGTTTCTGTATTTCAACTACCCTGATCTGTCTAAAATGATTTGCCACATCCTGATACAGTTCGTCCAGCATCGCTTTGCGTTCTTGAGGAGCCTCCACGCCGAGCATTTGTAGCACAGCATCGTCAAGATCAAGCCGGTCGAGTTGGCGCAGTTCAGCACTTAGAACAATCGGCCTCGAAGCCAACTCCTTTGCATGTTCAGGTGTATGGCACGCCATTAGTTCTTCTTCAACAAGATGCTGGATGTCTCGTTTCTGCATCGAGGCGAATGCGGCCAACAACCTTTTTGATATGCTCTTCGGAACGCTTCTCGGGTCCGGTACGTCGAGAAGATTCACGTCTATGACCTCTGTTTTGAGATTCCCCTCAGTGCCGGCGTAGCGGCCGTAATATGTTTTGAACAAGCCAAGGACTGTACTATTGAGGATGGCTGGCAGGATAGCCAGCGCATCAGCGTCAAGCACCCGATTAGAAAGATAGAAAAGATTATGGTTGCAGACAAGATTCTCCGGGTTACTCGGGACAATGTGCCTGTACTGTTGAGCCATAGGCCAGAATGCAACGCCGGTTGCCGCGTTGGTCAGGTTGTACCACAAGGGCCTGCTTGCACAAGTCGAGCGCTTCGGAACAGGGACCGCTTTGGATTTCCTTGACTCGAATGTCCGTTTCGAACCCCACCTGATATACTTTGCCACGTATGTCCCTGCCAGTTCCTGCAAGGGCGCATCGACCCAAAGAACAACTCTATTCGTATCCTCTGCCCGAATAATAGGCCGGCTAACCTGCATCAAGCTGTGAACCTCCGCCCGAAGATACTCGCTCTCTATTGGATGCAGGGTATTATCCCCTGCCCGTACTATTCTAACCCTCCCGCTTTCCACCTCGCTCAGCTTACACGCCTTCATAAGACCCACATCGTTCCACGGCAGGCCCTTCGCATGCTCCTCCAACACCTTTGCCGTAACGTCACGCGGCATGAAAAACGCATCGCACCCACTCTTAATCCCGAACTTAATGTCAGCTATTTCACCAAGTTTGACAAACCTATGACCATAATCACGCATCAACCAGAAATAGAGGTCGGGAGCCCGAAGGAATCGCCCCCATTTGCCTGCAGCATAATCTCCCACTTGAATTTGGCCAACGCCTTCGCTTGTATCGTCCCCATTTTCCTCTCCCGTAAATCCGTTATCTGTGCACTTGCCGAGCAAGAGTCCAGCATCCACCCCTTCATTCCAGAGCCGCGCCTGCGAAACTGGGATTATGCGCACATTCTCATCAGTATGCGGCCTCCTCGTTTTCTCGATGAGTTTCCGTAGCGATTCCGCTGCCTTTTGCCTCGCCGTCTCGTCGCCCATCGCTCGCTCGCCGAGAATTTCCTTGACGGGCCTGAGCAGCCGAACAAACTTTACAACGTTCTCGTTGCGGGATTTCTCATTGCTGGTCCGTTGAAGGATTGCAATAGCGGTCTTGACTCTCGCATCCTCAAACCACGGCTCATCCAGGCTCTCGATTACGCAAATTACCTTGAAATTCTGCAAAATCCACCCTTGCAGAACGAATCCGTATTCGACATCGAGCCAGCTCGAAGACGTTAAGAATCCGAAGTATCCTCCTTCCTTGAGCATCTTCGCTGCGACCGGCCAGAAATAGCAGTGCAAATCGCTGCGTCCGGCAAGCTTCAAGCCCGACCAGGCAGTCGAACACATCTGCTGTATATGCTCCTTTGTGTTCTTCAATCGTGATTCGTAAGACGCACGAGCTTCCCCTTTAGCTCTCTTAATGTCCTTGGCCTTTGCTATAAGCTCCTGCCGTACGTACGGCGGATTCCCTATCACTGCGTCAAGATCAGGCAGCCTCACCGCCTGGTGTTCCCGTATTATATTGTGGTTGCCGGTAATTCTACTGCCCGGAACCTGACAGAACGTCTCTCTCGCCTCGGCAACTTCAAAAAAATTCCCGCGGGCGATACACGGGTAGTTCTCCTCGTCTTCAATTCGCCTGGCCGCGAGATTAAGCGTCGCCAGATGAGCCGCAAATAGCGCAATGTCACATCCAAAGATTTCACGGAGCAGTTCTTGATGATGCTTCTGATGGTCTTGATGTCGCCTTCCTCCGGTTCTTTGCTCCGACAGCCACGCCTTGCGGTGATACGCCCGCACAAGAAAGCTCCCCGATCCGCACGCCGGATCAAGCACAATGTCGCCGGCACGACGAATACAGAACGCGTTGATAATATCAACAATGTCTTGATCCGTGAAATACTGCCCGAACTTTTGCCGCTCTTCCGGCGAGATCAGCTTCTGAAATATTCCTCCGACTATATCATGCGGAACTTGCCGAAAATCATATTCACCCAGATTCGTAAAGACCCCATCCCACCCTTGCCGTGCAGACTCTGATGCAAAAACAAGCGCCCCGGCCCAATCCTTCACATGTGGGTAAAAGATCGGCTCATAATCCCCGGTCTCCCGGACAGCCCGAGCAAAACGTTCCCGGAAATGCTCGTATATCTCCCAATCGCCTAACCGCCCCTTGGGCATGACAAGCTTGGGAAGGTTCTCGGGATATCGCGCCCTTATCGCTTCATAGAAAATTGCACGGTTGCAGAAAACGTAACACAACGTCCGTGCAGCCCTCTCAAGCGTCGCCCGCCAATCCTCCATATTGGATGGATCGAACGTCCACTGCATTTCGTCGGCCATCCATGACTGGAACCGACCCGCAAAATCCTTGTCCTGCTCGCACCCAAGCGAAAGAAAATCGCGCGTTTCCATCACAGGCCAGTCCAGGTGGCTTTCCAGCGACCGGATAAACAGTTCATCGGGTGCTATTCCCCAATCAGGAATACGGCCTTCAACTATAGCTGCAAATTCTGCGAAGAACTCAGGAAGAAATTCCTCTCTAATCTTTGCCTGGACTTCCGGATGCCGGCATTCCCGCGCGCTTCGCAGCCGTAACCCAAGATCCCAATCGCGGACCCGTCGCTCTATCATCGGGACTTGCCATTTGCTCCGGTCGAAAAGCACAAAGGTATTCACATTCCAAGTGAAGAAATAAGGGCTTTGCACGTTGTCAGCCTTGTTGAAGGCATCTTGCATCAAGGCGGGATTGTACGGACTGCGGCCCTCCGGTGTCCCCGGCATCTTGACTTCACCGCATAGAATGGGCCTGTTGCTTTCGCAGTCCAGGATGCGCAAATCCTGTCGCTTGTTGCTCCCTCGCCCATACTCTTCAATGGCTGCCTTCGCAAAAGGCCATTCCTCGTGTTGGGCAAACAGCGCATCAGCCCACGACTTCACATCCCCGCAAAAAGCAACCTCGTGCATCCGAATATTATCACTCTTGCCCATGAACTAGCCTACACTCAGAACCCGCGTATTCTTCCCCACCAAATACCTACCCCGTCCTACGCACGCCTCGTTTACCTCAACAAGATACCTATCAAAAACATCTTTCGCCATCCTATCCCCTCAAACAATCTTCGCCTCCCCCGTTTAGCCGTCGCCCCACCGGACTTGTCGCGGCGTAGCCTCTGGCGAAGCCGGAACCCCATCAAAATACCCCAACCCCGCTCCCCCGTCAAATATCAAATATCCGCCCTTTCCGAATGGATCCGCGTCATCCGCGATTAAACCCTCTTCGTGGCAGTTCGTGAAAATTTGTGGTTACTCTTCTCTTTCTGCTCTTGTGCCTGTTCCTTATCCCCTCCGCCTTTTCATCCCTAATCATTCATAAAATCTGCGTAAATCTGCGATAATCGGTGAAATCTATGGTTCTCTTTGTGTCTTAGCGCCTTCGTGGTAAATCAAAATCCAATGTTAATCTGCCCAATCTGTAGTTCCCTTCGTGCCAATTAGTGGAAATTCGTGGTTAATCCTTATCTCTCTGCCCCTCTGCTCACACGCACCATGCTCCTATTTAGAGAACCTCGAATAGGGTTTCCATCTGAATCATCTTCTGTTGAGGCTTCCCACGGTCGCGGGCATCGAGTAGAATACGCGGCCAAGGCCGAGAGCACAATCCGCTACGGCCTCCAGGAAAGGTATGAAATCGAAGAATGTTTACAAGGTACAGACACAACCATGAAAGACAACAAGTCACGACACTGTAACAAATCGCAATATCTCTGCGGCAAGCGGATCCTTCCGGACCCCATCTCCAAGGCAACCGATATTGTCCGCCTAATCGACGGAATGGACGCATACAACGGCGGACGCCTCAGGGCCGCCTGTCATCTCTTGCGGGACTGCTATTCCCGGGAGGATGTGACCATCGGCCTTAGCCTGGCAGGCGCCCTCACGCCCGCGGGACTCGGCCCTTCGACCGTCATCCCCCTGATGAATCACGGCTTCGTGGACTGGCTCAGTGCAACGGGCGCAAATATGTACCATGATTTGCACTTCGCATTCGACCTCCCCATGCACAGAGGCAGCCACAACGTTGATGACGCCGATCTCAGGGACAAGGGCATCACAAGGATATACGACATCCTCTTCGATTACGAAGACGTCTTGATGGAAACGGACAGGAGGCTCCGCCGAATACTCATCAGGCCCGAATTCCAGAAAGAGATGGGCACACGCGAATTCTATTACCATCTCGGAAAGGTCCTCGACGAACATGAAAAGACCAACGGCCTCGGCCAGGCAAGCATCCTGGCGGCGGCATATCGCAACGGCATTCCGGTCTTCACCTCTTCCCCCGGAGACTCGACCATCGGAATGAACGTGGCCGGGCTTGAGCTGCTCGCCGAAGCGGCCGGCCTGCGGGACCGCTTCAAGCTGAAAATCAATCCGAGTATCGACGTCAATGACTCGACGGCCATCATCTTGAACGCCAAGAAATACGAAAACGGCAAAACGGCGGTCATTTTAGTCGGAGGCGGAAGCCCCAAGAACTTCATGCTCCAGACCGAGCCCCAGATACAGGAGGTCCTGATGATCCCGGAGGTCGGCCAGGACTATGACATCAACATAACCGACGCCCGCCCGGATACGGGCGGACTCTCAGGAGCCCCGCCGAGCGAAGCCGCAAGCTGGGGCAAAATCGACCCCGGCAAACTGGATGAGACCGTAACCGCCTACCTCGATGTCACCGTGGCCCTTCCCATGATGGCCGCATACGTTATCCAAACCACGGCGCCAAAGAAGCACAAGAGGCTGTACGACCGCGGAGACGAGCTCCGACGCAAGCTCATCGAGGCATATCTCAAAAACAACAAAGAGGTCGAAAAGCTCAAAAAGCTCATTGCGGAGCTCAACCACTGATACGGACGCCCGGAACATGAAGAAAAAAGCTCTCACCCTTGCAAAACTGCACGGAACGCCCTTATTCATTATCGACCACGAAAAGATAAGGCGCAACTACCGCATCTTCAAAAAGAACTTGCCTCGCGTCCAGGCATACTACGCCGTGAAGGCAAACCCTAATCAGGAAATCATCAGCACATTGTTTGATGAGGGGGCGAGTTTTGATGTGGCGTCCTACAACGAGTTTATGCAGGTCTATACGCACATCCGCCACTTCGGCGAGAAGGACAAGGATTTCTACATCTGGGACAAAATCATCTTCTCCAACACCGTCAAGCACCGGGACACGCTGAAGAAGATACGCCGCTACAAGCCCCTCGTGACCTATGACAACGCCGATGAGCTCGAGAAGATCAAGGAGCATTGCGACACCGCCGGTGTGGTCCTCCGCCTGAAGGTCCCGGACGTCGGCTCGCAGGTCGAATTGAGCTCAAAATTCGGGGCCGAGCCCGCAGATGCGCGCACTCTGATAGACCAGGCCTTTGATCTCGGCCTCGTCGTCGAAGGCCTCAGTTTCCACGTCGGCAGCCAATGCACCGTCTTCGATAACTTCACCGCCGCACTCGAAATCGTCTCCCAGGTCTTCCACGATGCCCGCAAAAGAGGCCACAACCTCAACATCGTGGATATCGGCGGCGGATTTCCCGTCCCCTACGATTCCCAGGTTCCCCAGTTTGAGAACCTTGCAAAAGTCATCAACGCAGAGCTCGCCAGGCATTTCCCGCAAGATGCCGAAATAATTGCCGAGCCAGGACGCTTCATTGTCGCCACCGCCGCCGTGCTCGTCTCGCAAATCGTCGGAAAGGCCAGGCGGGACGGAAAGATCTTTTACTACATCAACGATGGCGTCTATCACACCTTTTCCGGCGTCGTCTATGACCACTGGACTCCCAACTTCCGCGCGCTTTCTCCGAGAAGCCATCGGGCCAAAGCCGGCGCCACGGAGGTCTGTGCCGTTGTCGGCCCCACGTGCGACAGCTTTGACAAAATTTCCCTTTCCGAGCAGTTGCCCGCCGACCTGCGGATAGGCGACTACCTCTACACCGAAAACATCGGCGCATACAGCATCGCCTCCTCGACAAGATTCAACGGCTTCGAAGGCGCCAAAGTCCTGAGCGTGAACAAGCGAACCCGCAAAAAACCTTAATTTGTTGTTGCTGAACAGGTTTTGCCTATACGTCAGCCCTTATGGCGGCAGGAGATCAGACAAGAGCAAGCCTAATATCACAACTCCTTTAATAACAAATACTTAACTCTCTGTGCCCTCTGTGGCTCTGAAAAATCCGTCTTAATGGGCGATACAGGACTCGAACCTGTGACTTCCTGCGTGTAAAGCAGGCGCTCTAGCCAACTGAGCTAATCGCCCAAAGTTTCGTAACTCGTTGTGGCGTCGATGTTTCTGTTTCTCATTATCGTCTCTCCCCGGCCTCTTGGCAAGCAAAATTTGCCGAAAAGGTCAGTTTAGGGTCAGTCGCGTTCCGCTCCGGGGTCTGCAAGTGTGCCGTTGCCGCCGCCGCAACCTGCTGTCTTTGTGCCTCAGTCACTTGGCTGTAATGCTTCTCCGTCGTGCCGATGTCGGCGTGTCCCATAAGCATTTTGACGACGTTTATCGGCTGACCATCCTGAATCCAGTTTTGGCAGCAGCACTTTCGCAGCGTGTGAATCGACAGGCTCTTGCCGCCCGGCTTGATACCCGCTCGGCGAATACGTCTCTTGAACCGCGTCAATATGTTATTGCCGTAGCCTCTGCTGCGCCAAGCCCGTCCCTCGGCCCGGTACGCTTGCCACTTGGCAACGACGCGGTCGAATCTTTTCCTGCTCATCAAGGCATAGGGCACACCTTCCGGCGCTTCGGCCTGTACCCTCAGCAGCAGGTCGATTGTCTGTTGCGGCAAGGGGATAGTCCGAAGCTCGTTGTCCTTAATGTCGAACGGCGGCAAGGTATCTGTCCCGGCGTACCTGACAACGCTGACCTGTCCGGTCTCAAAGTCTATGTCTGACCATCGGAGCGCAACGCCCTCAGTCAGCCTCAGCCCGGCGGTATAGCACAGAGCATAAAACGCCTGCTCTCTCAGTGAAGGCGCCACGTCCAGCAGCTTTCGGTATTCGCCCCGGTCAAGGTAGTACCAAGCCGTCACCGATGTTTTCGGCCCGCGCAGTTTCTTGAAGGGATTCCGGGCGATAAAGTCCCTGCTTTCGGCGTCACCGAAAAGAGTCTTGCACTGCCGCAAAATCTGAGAACGAGTCCAGGCGCTCAGAGGCTTGTCACCCTGTTTCGGACGCAACTCGGCAAGAAACATCTCGGCGGCTTGCGGTGTTATCTGCCGCAAGAGAGTCGTTTCCCTGAAATAATCACACAGCCGGGCAATCGTGCCCTCATACAAGCCGACTGTCGCTGGCCGGAGTCCCTGACCTCTTGCCCGATACTGCAACCACCATCGGCAATACTCCGCAAGCGTCTCTGTCGATAAGTCACGCGGAGCGCCGCTCCGAAGCTCAGCCGCTTTCGCCGACTGAAATTTCTCTGCGTCCAGCTTGCGGGAAAAGGTCTTGCTGTACCGCTTCTGCTTGCCGCTCCCCGGCGCGTAATCCCCAAACCACCTAACGCGCCACTGTGTTTTCGTACCGTTTCGACAACGATACAGTCCAACTCTGTCCGTCATAATGTCACCTCACTTTGAACAGAATCCCCAGGTTTGTATGCGTCGTAAGAAACGCCGCCGCGCTCGCGCAGACCGGCGAACCTGGGGATTTTTGTTTTGAGTTCAAAATGAATTGTCTTACGTTCATACAATTGTCATTCTACCACAACCGCAGACTATTGCAAGCCCAAAATTGAGAAAATGTCAAAAAAATGTTCACCACGTTTGCGCAGGATCGACGAACGCAAGCGCGCCCGATGCAGAACACCCCCGGATTTAGGCGCCTCTCGCTTGTCGATGCCGTCAGGCAAGTGGACTTTCCTTCCCCCAGAGGAAGTTAAGTCATTGCCTTTGGGTTTTATCTTTGACAGCACTTCCCCCAGCCTTGCCTCGGC
>JAFGTU010000021.1 GCA_016933985.1 Sedimentisphaerales bacterium
AAAATACACTTATCAGTCTTGGTATCAGCTTATCCGCGAACTCGCCCCCCAGGCGGTCATCTTCGGCAAGGGCCCGGATGTCCGCTGGTGCGGCAACGAGGGCGGCGGCACAAGGCAAGCCGAGTGGAGCGTCATCCCAATAAGCAAGCCGCTCAACGAATTCGACTGGCCTGATATGACCGATGGAGATTTGGGTAGTTTAGGCAAGCTGAAAGAGAATCTCGACAAAGGCGGCTACCTCCACTGGTACCCCGCCGAGACCAATACCTCCATTCGCCACGGCTGGTTCTGGCGCGACGAAAACCAGCACGTAAAGCCAGCCTCCGAAATCCTCGATATCTGGTACCGCTCGGTAGGAGGCAATTCCGTCTTCCTCCTGAATATCCCCCCCAACCGCGACGGCCTCTTCGCAGAGCGCGACTGCAAGGTCCTCCAGCAAGTCGGCGACCACCTCCGCGAGGCCTTCAAGACCGACTTGGCCGAAGGCGCAACAGCCCAAGCCTCGGCCACCCGCGCACCCGGATTCGAGCCGGAAAAAGCCCTCGACGCCAACCCCGACACCTGCTGGATGTCCCCCGACTGGACGCCACAGGCCGAACTGACTATCAGCCTGCCGAAACCGCAGACCTTCAACCGAATAGTCCTCCAGGAGAATATCCGCCACTTCGGCCAGAGAATCGCACAATTCGCAATCGACGCCCAAACAGATGGCAACTGGAAACAAATCGCCACAGGCCAAACAGTAGGCTACAAAAAAATCTGCCGAACACAAACCACGACAACCAGCAAACTCCGCATCCGAATCTCAACCTCCCGCGTCTGCCCAACAATAAGCACCTTCGCCCTATACCACGCAAAAGAACCCTGATCCTCCGTCAAGAGTGCACGACAACGTCATTCCAAACAAAGGCCCACAAGGGCGAAGTCAGAGATCCACTCATCGTACGACCCCGCACATGGCTGGCTTGTACTCACTCACCTACAAAACGTCATCTGGTACTGGTTCGGCTGGCAGTATCGTGGTTAGTTCTCCCTCAACATCGATTCCGTATTGTAGAGCAAGACATGCCACATGGAAACCAAATGTTGCGCGCAGCCGACCGAGTTCTGCCATAGCTCCAAAGAAACGAGGGCAATCTCGAACTTGAGTATCATCGAGATATTGGCGACATGCTGCCCGCATCGCCCGAAATGAGGCAGTTGCTTTACTCTCATCTGGAAGGCGGCGGATAGCATTTGTCAGTTCGGATCGAATCTGCAACACGGATTCGCTCACCTGCTCCTCGATTTCGTGCGCAAAATCATTGTAAAGAGCACGTCTATCCTCAAGGAATACGAGAACGTCACGAACGACTTTGCGTTCAGATTCTGGAGGCTGCCAAGATAATCCAAACACTGGTACGGAAATGCCAGTGATACGCGAAACAAGATCTTTGAACTTAACTTTCATTAGGCTCTACGTTCCTCCAAAGATGAACGTGTCCGTCCCCCTTTTTGCTAGTAACCAGAAAACAGCATTCAAATCTATTCGACCTGCACACTTCTCACGGCATCTTAACCGAATCCAGATACAGCGTATCAGGGCACACATCCTGTTCGTGAGGCCATGCCACCGTCCCGTCAACAACCTTGGCCTGTTTGAAATATGCTTTATCTCGAAGTTCTTCGAACACGCCAAATTCAAGCAGCCCCGAACAATCATAAACGCCGCGCTCGCCATTAGTGAAAACAAGCATTAGCTCATAATCATCCGTGGAATTCACTTCTTTTACTCTTGGATTCATTACCTTACCTCAAAGGGTCAATCTTGTACGGCTGCTCCCCGGATACGGTAAGTTCCCAATCCGCAACCAACTCATCTTTATGTAGCTCAATCCACGCTTGAAGAAGCTTCATTTTGGGCTTTGGAATATCTCCATCCAGAACCCCACCGTCCGGAATGGAAACAACAACCTCATGTTCTTGATACTTCACATGAATGTGAGGAGTCTTATGCTGTTTATTGTCCATGAAATACATATAGACGATGATTCCATAGAATGCTGAAATTGCCGGCATAACGCTCTCCTTGCTGATCTCAGACAACCATCTATCAAATCCTGTGCAACTTGTTTGTACAAGCCGAATTCCATCTCAACGTCATTTTACCAACCGACCACAACCATAACAACTCTTTTCCCTCAAGAGACCGACAAAAAATCATCAACAGCACACACTCTTATCCCAGCATCCCCCGCTATCAAATCCTTCCCACCAACAGGCGTGGCCTTTTCCTGTTTGAGATTTGTGTCATTTGATATTTAACATTGTTTAGGATTTAAGATTTCGTGCTTCGGATTTGCCGGCGATCTCGCCGCTACGGCCTTTCCCAATCCTTCCAAACCGGCTCGGCCCCTGCTGTCTTTATCATCTCGGCAACCTGTGCGGGGCTGCGGTCATCGTCGATCCGGAATTGCTCGGTCGCATCCGTTTCGTGCGAGTATCCGCCGGGCGTCGTCTTGCTGCCCGCGCTCATTTTCGTTATGCCTAACTTGATCAAATGATCGCGCAGCTCAGCCCCCTCGCGCGTCGAGAGCACAAGCCCCGCGTCGGCAAAGCAAAGCCTCAAAGCCGTAATCATCTGGACCAGATCCTTGTCGCTGGCCAAATGCCGGAACTGAAGCCCATCGACCCGATGCGCCGGTCGAAGCCGCGGAAACGAAAAAGATACCTGCGACCGCCAGTACCGCTTGATAAGATAATTGGCGTGTTCGCCCAAAGCCAAGGTCTCGCACCGCCAGTCCGCCAAGCCAAGCAGCGCCCCCAAGCCGATCTGCCGCATCCCCGCCGCCGCGATATAATCAGGCGTCGCTAACCTATTATCGTAATCCGCCTTCGGCCCGCCCGGATGGTACTGCCGATACGCCCGGCGGTCGTAAGTCTCTTGGTACAGCGTCACGCCGTCGATGCCCGCAGCAAAGAGCCGCCCGTACTCCTCAGCCGTCATCTGATATATCTCGACGGAGATCGAGTCGAACGCGCCGCGCAGCTCCCCGGCCAGCCGGCTAAGATAATCGACATCGACGAATTCCCTATCCTCGCTGCTGACCAGCAGTATGTCACGAAACCCCTCGCCCGCAATCACCTCAGCCTCGCCAACAGCCTCCTCGACCGAAAGTCGCCGCCGTTCGCAATCGCTGTCCCTATTGAACCCGCAGTACAGGCAGCTATTGACGCAGTAGTTCGATAGATAGAGCGGCGCATACAGCCGAATAGTCCGCCCAAACCGCTGCACCGTAAGCCGTCGCGCAGCCTGAGCCATATCTTCAAGGTATCCTTCAGCCGCCGGCGAGACAAGTGCAAGCAGTCTATCAAGACTATGCGATCCCGCCCGCTGCCCCAGCGCCCGCTCCACATCGCGCGCGCTAATCTCATCAAGCCTCTCCTTCCAGGCCGCGCAGTCGCCGTCAAGCCCCTTCTCACTCAGAATACTGTATATGTCAACTCTGTGCGTGCTCATTTCTCGAACATCTCATCGCAAATTATCCCGTCGGCCACCTTCGTCACCGATCCGGTCATCGTAACCGAGAAATCATCGGCAACGCGTATGTCGAGCTCTCCGCCCGGCGTATGCGCCGTTATCTCGCCGTCGCACAGGTCCAGCTTCCGCGCAACCGCCACCGCCACGCAACTGCTGCTGCCTGAAGCCAATGTATAGCCCGCCCCCCTCTCCCAAATCTCGATCCGGATATTGCTCCGGTCGAGAATCTTCATAAACTGCACGTTCGTCCTGTTGGCGAACCGCTCGTCATTCTCAATAGCCGGCCCCAACCTCCGCGCTTGCACCTCGGACACTTCATCGCAGACTATCACGCAGTGCGGATTCCCAATAGTCGCAGCGCAAAACGTAATCTCTTTGCCCTCGACCTCAATCACCTCGTTGATGACTTCCCGCGCCCGCCCGGCTACAGGTATCGCACTGCTGTTAAAACTCACCCGCCCCATCTCAATGGTCACGCTACTGCCGTCCTCGCCCACCTTCGCCTCGACAACGCCGCCCGGCGTCGAAATAGTAAACGCCTCCGAGCCCACCTTCCCGCAATCCCAAAGATACCGCGCAAAAATCCGCAGCCCGTTGCCGCTCTTCTCCGCCTCGCTCCCATCCGGATTGAATATCCGCAGACCGAAATCGGCCTCTCCGGTCTCGCTCGGCCCATAGAGAATCCCGTCCGACCCGACCCCGAAATTGCGGTGACATATCCTGCAAATCGCCTCACCGCTCGGCAGCTCCCCAATCTCCGCCGGATGCAGCACAACATAATCATTACCCAATGCATGATACTTATGAAACTTCATAACCCTTTCTTCAACACTCGGCAAAAGACTTCATATTTAACCTGCGGTTTTACCGCAGGTTTTTTACCCAGAATAAGAGTAGGCGCAACCACAGCCTAATCCCTGAGAAATCCCGTCAACGGACTCGATGCGCTCGCCCTTCTCTCCGCAGCCGCCGGCCCTGAAAGGAACGCCCTCCTGCCCGCCTCGACCGCCAGCTTGAAGGCCGCCGCCATCTCGACCGGGTCCGCCGCCGTCGCAATGGCCGTATTCACAAGCACCGCATCGGCCCCCATCTCCATCGCGTCGGCCGCGTGTGAAGGCAGCCCCAAACCCGCATCCACAACCACCGGAACCGTCGCCTGCTCGATTATAATCTCCAATGCCGCCCGCGTCCTAAGCCCCTGGTTAGACCCGATAGGACTCGCAAGCGGCATAACCGTCGCAGTCCCCACATCTTCGAGCCGCTTGCTCAAAACAGGATCGGCATTGATGTACGGCAAGACAACGAAACCGTCCTTGACCAGAATCTCCGCAGCCTTTAACGTCTCAACCGGATCGGGCAGCAGGTAATAAGGATCAGGCGTCACTTCTAACTTGACCCAGTTGATCCCCGTCGCCGCACGTGCGAGCCTCGCCAGCCGAACCGCCTCCTCCGCATCACGAGCGCCGGAAGTATTGGGCAGGAGCAGATACCTCGTTCGGTCAATCGCGGCTAACGTATCGTCGTTTTCATTCTCGATATCCACCCGGCGAAGAGCGACGGTGACAATCTCCGCCCCAGCCGCTTTAAGCGACTCAGCCATCACCTGCGGCGATGCGAACTTGCCCGTCCCGACGAGCAGCCTCGAATCGAATTCCTTATCGGCAATCACTAATCTATCCATAAAATCAACCTCCACCCATAAGCCGCACAAGCTCAATCGTTTGCCCGTCGCTTAGCTCTGTTCGGCCGAAGTCCTCCCGCCGAACGATCTGCCCGTCCACCTCAGCCACAACCGTCGCAGCGTTCACATCAAGGTAATCGAGCAAATCCGAAAGCATACCAGGCAGCTCGCCCTCGCCGAACCGCTTTTCGACACCGTTGACCTTCAATACGTCCATTCCAAAACCTTACCCAAATTCTCAGTCCAAGAGCCAACCACTTCAAATAGTAACCGCAGAAGGAATAATCGGCCTCGAGAGATGCAAAGCCTTCCTTCGCGGGCATTACCCCGATCAGGTCAATCGAGCTTCCAACACCTTGCCGGACGCTCCCAAAAGGGTCATCGCCATTTCAAGCGATCTCTCAGCTGTAGTCCGAACCAAAGCCCGGCCTTTAGCTCCCCTGGCTCAAAAATATACAACGCACCATTATATCCACCCCCAACCCCAAAAGCAACAACATTCCACCCCAACCGCATAGGGTGCGATACTTCGCACCATTCCAACTTTAGCTCACTTTAGGCACTTCTCTTCTGCGCCGCTTCAATAACCTTCAAACCACGCCCCCCGTACATTAGTCTATCCGGCTCGCAATCAACCGGCAAATGGATTGATTATACTACTCGCAATAAACGTATTATCATTAGCCGGGCGCCTAATCCGGGAAAGTCCTGGACACAACCCAGGAAAATTCGATAAAGTCTGGCAAAACGGAAGCAAATAGAATTCTGTTGGGGTAGGCTTATGGGAAAGTTCACCTTCGGCGGACGCAGAAACAACAGGGCAGGGGGCAAGCCATCATCTATCGCAGGAAGAATCGGCGGAGCGATCTTCTTCCTCTTCTTCTTCGCAATGGGAATGCTCTTCGAGGTCCTCGTCGGCTGGGAATTTAGCAAGGCAGTCCGCCAGCGATTCTGGAAGCAAACCCCCTGCACAATTACCGCAAGCACCATCGAAGAAAAACCCTCAAGCAACGACCCATACACCTTCAAGGTAGCCTACGAATACGAATTCAACTCCGCCAAATACGCCTCCACAACCTACAAACGCGGCTACAAAGGCTGCGACGAATACCACAAGGCCGACAAAATCGCGAAGAGATATCCCCCCGGCAAACAGGCCCTCTGCTACGTCAACCCCGCCGATCCCGCCACAGCGGTCCTGAAACGAGGCAGCCTCCTCTTCGGCTTCGTTCTTCTCTTCCCCCTAATCTTCGTGCTCATAGGAGCCTTCGGCATCTATGCCTCACTATTCTCACGCGACAAAAAGACCATGACAAAACCAATCGCAGCAAAATCGCCACGCCGCAAAGCCACCAGGAGTGTGGGCGTTGGCATCTTCGCAATCCTTGGCCTGGTCGGCGCAGGCATGCTTTACACGCTCACAATCCGCCCCATCGCCAGAACCATCGATGCCCGAAACTGGATAGAAACCCCATGCAAGATCATCTCGGCCCAGGTCAGGAGTCACGAAGGAGATGACAGCACCACCTACAGCATCGACATATTCTATGAATACAACTTTGACGGCCAAACCTACAAATCCAGCAGGTATGGCTTCATCGGCGGCTCATCCAGCGGATACAGCGGCAAGGCCGAAGTCGTCAACGCATACAAGAAGGCCAAGAACCCAGTCTGTTACGTAAACCCCAAAGACCCCTCCGAAGCCGTCCTTAAGCGCGGCCTCAGCCTCGGCCTGCTGATATGCCTCATCCCCCTGCCCTTCCTCGCCATCGGCATAGGCGGAATAATCCATTCCATACACAAGAAGAAAGAACGCTCACCGCGATCTGCCGGCCCGCGATGGTTCAATGAGCTGGTCCCCGCCTCGCCGACGGGTCTTCCCGTTGAAGCTGCCGCGCTCACAGGCCCGGCCGTCCTCAAGCCCGAGTACGCCCCGGTAGCCAAACTCCTCGGCACAATCGTATTCGCCGTCTTCTGGAACGGCATCGTTTCAATTTTCGTCTATAAGGCAATCAACAGCTTCCGGCAAGGCCGGCCCGACTGGGGCCTGGCGCTCATCATGATCCCCTTCGTGCTCATAGGCCTCGGAGCCATAGGATCCGCCTTTTATCAGTTCCTCGCAACGTTCAATCCCCGCGTGACACTGAACCTAAGCTCCGCAACCATCCCCTTGGGCTCGGCCGCAGAGCTGTCATGGTCTTTCACCGGCAGAACCAGCGTGATAAACACCCTTCGGATAAGCCTCCAGGCCAGAGAAGAAGCCCGATACCGCCGCGGAACGAAGACATATACCGACAAAAACAAATTCTACGAAACCGAACTATATTCAACCACCCACGCCTCCGAAATCGCCCACGGCAGCGTCGGCATCATAGTACCCGCCGACACGATGCACTCCTTCGAGGCCACAAACAACAGAATAATCTGGGAGCTGCAGGTAACAGGCCAAATAGATAAATGGCCTGACGTAAAAGAAACATTCAAAATAACAATAACCCCATGATGCAATTGATTATTGATAATTTACTATTGAATACTTCTCCGACTGGGTGGCAGCCTCAAGCGAAGCTTGGCGATGGCGGCAAACCGTGTCATTCCTGCGCAAGCAGGAATCCAAATTATAGATACAGTGTGAACTCGTGCCCACCAAGGCCGGTCTCTATGCTTCGGAGATTGCTCCTTTCGTTTCGGTCATTAGGTCATTGAGATTTCGATATTGTTTCGGATTTCGTGCTTCGGATTTCGAGTTTCTTCTGTCTCGACTCCGAGGAAAGAACTCGGCCAGTGTGATTATCAGATAAAGGAAGACCCCAATGCCTGAATTGGACATCGCCATAGCCGAATACAAGACATCATTCCGCCCCGGCCAGACTATCCGCGGCTCGGTCCGCTGGACATTACCCGAAGACCCCGAATCCGTCGTGGTCTCCCTATTCTGGCGGACCGAAGGCAAGGGCACTCAGGATGTCGGCGTGATAGACACCGTCAAATTCGATCATCCCGGCTCTTTAGGCCAAAGGGACTTCACCTTCATCCTCCCCCCCGCCCCATTCAGCTTCTCAGGAAAGCTAATCTCAATAATCTGGGCAATTGAAGCAACAGCCTACCCCTCAGAACAAACCACCCGCCAGGAAATAACCGTCTCCCCCACCGGTAAGGAGGTCGCCATAGAGTAACGACCCCGCCATATTCCAACCCGGCCCCCAGTCTGAGATCTGAAATCTGCAATCTGAAATCCCCGTGCAGTCTCCCCCACCGGCAAGGAAATAGTCCTAAACGAACCCCCCGCCGACCGCCCCGTTTAGCCCCGCAATTCACTTGCGGGGTCCCCCCATCCTACCGCCGACACCACCGTTCAGCCCGCACCCCCGCGGTGCGGGTCACCCACATCCTCCGCCCACCACCCAAATCAACACCCCACGGAGCCGCGACCGTAAGGGAGCCGTTTCCCAGCTTGAATCACAATCCGCTCTATATCAACCCTTGCAAAGAATATGGAATCGCCATCGGCCAGCCTGTTTTGGCCACGCAAGGGGCCCGTGGGGCTTTTCAAACACCCCCCAACCGAAGCCACATCAGAGGTGGCGTTACATCCTAATAATCCATTGCGTAAGTCTCGCGACTATGGTCTCATTCCGAGCGAGCCGTAGGCGAGTCGAGGTCGAAGATCCGCCTTCAGCGGGAATCTATTAAAACAGCCAAATTCCATTTCGTTCATAGTCGTGCGATTTATCAATTAGAGTACTATGTCGAGCAACCTAAGCAGATTATTGACGATATTCAAAACCCTTCACAACACAGCCCCGATGACCATCAACAAGAACCGTACTGAAAATCCCCCCGTGCCTCCTGCGCTACCAACTATTTCTTGGATGTGGAAGGCATTATCCCAGGCAACGGTGCATGAAAAAGGACCGCAAGTGGAAGACTTACAGCCCTATGCCAAGATATTGATTCGCAGACAAACCTATGCTTGCCTGCGTCTTCTAAGCAATCCCAACCCGGCGACTGCAAACAGGAAAATGGAACTTGGCTCAGGAATAACATTGAACTCGAGAATGTAGTCATGAATATCAGGTTCGGTCGACACAAATACATAATGCCGAAGCCTGTAATTCCCCGTCTCCAACGGAAGGACATCGTCGAAGATAGATCCCGAGAAAGGGAGGTACAATTCGCCGCTGAAACCCAAATGGGTATAAGGATAGTCGAACATGGCAAGTGCGTACTCAGTTCTCTCAATACCGCCACCCTCGATAGACGCGGTTATTCCTGCCAGTTCCATACCATCGGGAATAGAAAAGTTGATTGAATCCCAGTCGGCGGGCGACACGCTCATTGAACCAGAAAATCTATTCACGCCGATGTCAAACTGAAACAGGGGGTCATCGATGTCTAAATCGCCATCTATCGCTTCGTCATAAGAGATGGGAACTGCGCCCGCACCCATCCCGAAGCTACCTATGACTAATAGAACTGCAAGAACTATACTAATCTTCATCGCCCTTTCTCCTTATTTCAACATCAAGTAATCGACCCACCTTGGCTCGTTCACGGATTGACTAACTATAGCATAACTCACCGGTGCTCCTCCGTGAATATAGTTCAGTGAATACCATATTGTACCGCAAAAGTCAACCAAAAAGTCATGTAACTGGCATTTTTTTTGCCGGAATCCGTGTTTTGGCGTGTTTCAAAGCCGATTCAGCACGTTTCCAGCGACTCGACCTGCCTTTTCCGGGCCGTAACGTCAGTTTTAGCATAGGTCTCCCTTCCAACCACCCAGAAACCAGCACCCTCCCACCCACTGTCAAGTCCGTCCTCCGTCATCCGCCGTCCGTCTTCTGTCCTTCTGTCTTCTGCACTCTGTCTTCTTCGTGCCCTTTGCGCCTTCGTGGTTCAAATTGTTTTTTGGCTGCGGCTCTGCTGCTCCAAGTTCTCTGTGTCCTCGGTGGCCAAATTTAACTTGACACCCAACACAAAATATAGTATAATACCGACCAAACTAAATAGACAATCGTCGAATGAAAGATGAGATAGCATAAACCATTACCCCAACAACACTTACAATGAAACAGCGTAGGAACAATCACACCACCCATCCCGACAATGTCGGGACTCCACAATTCTGCTCTTTGCACTTTGACTTTTACGTTCCCACTCCGCCCATCTTGCCGGAAGTGGA
>JAFGTU010000157.1 GCA_016933985.1 Sedimentisphaerales bacterium
GGGTTGTTCTTTCGGGTTCACGTTGTATTCTCCTTTGGGTATATGGGTCTTAGCAGATCAGGTCGGTATCTTTTTGTTCTTTCGAGCGTCTGTTGTTTTCTCCATTTTTCAATTTCGGCGTGGTGCCCTGATAAGAGTATATCGGGGACCTTCATTCCTCGAAAGGTCTCCGGGCGTGTGTATTGCGGGTACTCGAGCCCGCCTCCGACAGATTCGCTGAAGGAGTCGTCTCGGGCTGAGTCCTGGTCGCCGAGCGCTCCGGGCAGGAGTCGCACGACGGCGTCGATGACGACCATAGCTGCGAGCTCGCCGCCGTTGATGACGTAATCTCCGATGGAGACCTGCTCGGCGTCCAGTCCGATGCGTATTCTCTCGTCGAATCCTTCGTACTTGCCGGCAATCAGGATTAGGCGAGTTTGTTTGCTAAGCTCGGCGGCTTTTGCCTGGTCAAATCGTTGGCCCTGGGGGGTGAGCAGGATGATGCGCGGTTTTGGGGGGGCGAGCTTCTCGACGTGTTCGAGACAGTCGAAGACCGGGCCTGGCATCATGACCATTCCGGGTCCGCCGCCGTAGGGTTTATCGTCCACCTTACGGAAGCTGTCGGGCGCAAAGTCTCGGATGTTCGTGAGAACGATGTCAACTATACCGACATCCTGCGCCCTTTTGAGGATCGAACTGCTCAGGGGGGACTCGAACATTTCGGGAAACAAGGTGAGTACGTCGATGCGCATCACTCTTTCTTTTCTTTGTCCTCGGTCGAAGCCTCTTCCTGGTTGGCGTCGGTTGTATCTTCGGGCTCAGCTTGCAGCTCAGCCTTCTCCTCGGGGGCGGCTTGTTCTGTGTTTGACTCAGGCTCCGGCTCTTTTTCCGACGGTTCAGGGGCGGGCTCGGGTCTTGCTTGCGCCTGTTCCTGGACGGGAACGGATTCGGGTTTCTCTTGCGTCTTTTGCTCAGCCGGCTCTGCGACGGGTGCGGTTTTTTCCTCCGGCTTCGGCTCCGGGCGGGCCTTTTCTTCGACTTCCGGCTGTTTGGGCCTTGCCTCTTTCTCGGCGGGCGGGGCCTCCTGGGGTTTTGTCTCGGCTTCCGCGGCGGCCTTTGCTTTCTCTTGCTCGGCCTGGGCGGCCTTCTCGGCAGCGATCACTTCGGTCTTTGTGAAGAGCCTGCCTTTTGCCTTTGCTATTTTCCTTGCTTTGTCTCTGCGAGCAGTTCTTTGCTCGGCGTATTTATGCTTAACTCCGAGCCGCAGGAGCAGTTCGGAGACGGAATCGCTGGGTATGGCGCCTTTGTCCAGCCAGTATTTGACTCGTTCGGTGTTGAGGACGATCTGCTTTTCGGGATCTTTCACTATTGGGTCGTAGTGGCCGAGCTTTTCGAGAATTTTGCCGTCGCGTGGGGCTCTCGAATCGATAGCATTTATTCTGAAGAACGGCCTGTGCCGCCTTCCCATCCTGGTCATTCTGATCTTAACAGCCATGGTTTTCCTTTCGGTAACAGCATATTATCAATTCCCGGGGCCTTCAATTCAGCCCTGAGACAGGTTTATTATAGTGCCAGGCGCGAGCAGGGGGTTCCGCACGCGCGCCCGGGATTTCGAGGTCTTGGACGGGATTCGGCACTATCAGCGTATCGCGACTCGGCCTCGAAGAAAACGCATTATAGCAAGCCGGCGAGACAAATCAAGGCAAATTCGCGGTCGTGGGAAAATTTTTCGTCCTATGACAAGATAAGGCAGGATGCCGGAACACAATTACTGTGCTGTTTGAATGGCGGTACACGACTTTTCGATGCTCAGGTAAATTTCGTCTATTTTCTTCTGGGCGGCGATTGTGTGCTTTATTGCGGCTGCAATTCGGCAATAATGCTTGATGTCATCCAGCATGAGACGACGGCCTTTTCGGTCTTTGAGCCACTTTGCCATTACCTGATAACCGCCTATTTGATACTCCCAGATGTTCTTGTTGATGGGCCCGAAATGTCTGCCTTCGTTTATATGGACCATCTTTTTCTTTTCGTCGTAGGTTACTTTTTCCACAAGGTTATCGCCCTTGCCCTCGTACTTGGCGATGGGTTTGTTGAGCCTGGTTGATTTCATCAGGTGCAACTCTACCAGACTCTTGCCGAACTTGCCCATCGTCTGGAACAACTTACGGTCTTGACTAAAGGGGATGCGGGGGAAATCGGTCTTGAGGAATTCAGCAAATCGAGTGCGATACGCGGTTGAGTGCAAGATCGCATAAACGTAATAGAATATCTCCTCCGGCGTTGTCTTTCGGCGGTATGCTTTTCTTAGGGCCTCAACAACCCCCGGCGCGATATTGACTTGCCGCTCATACCTCTCCGCGCCGTTGTAGAGGTCTTCCTCCGGATAAAGATAGAGCGGGAAGTTCACATTGCCGCCGCGATAGAAGAGATTCAAATCGTCAATACATTCGGCACAGAATGCGATGTTCCAGGGTTTTTCCAAACCCACAACCTGGCCGGCCCGGCCGACACATAGCGCCAAGTTTTCGTGCATCATGTGCCGCATAACGTCTTTTCGAGTTCTTTCAATCACCGCGTCGTTGTAGAATATCCATTGGCGGTCGAAGGGCCTATAGAGGATAGGCAGGATTTGCTCTTCCCAATGCTCCTGGGCCATTATTATTCTTCGGGCGTCTTTTGTGTTCCAGCCGGACTTATCCCGAAGGTTGAATGCCCGCTTTATAATAGTATCCGACAGGCTTTCATCGATGAACATCCTTATGCGTTTGGCCAGTTGGGACTTATCAGAATCGATGGCGAATTTATCCCGGCTTGTTACGACTCCTACGCTGTTTACGGGAAAGATGTCTGTGACTTTGAGATGCTCTTGATAAGAATTCAGGAGTTTTTCATCCCTGGGCACAAAGAAATAGAACTCGGACTTGGGCGTGAGTTTTTTCCATCTTGTTGTTTTTACGTCATTACTCTTAAGCCATTCAGATTTCACTTCTCGCGTGCCCCAGGAGTGGGCATGTGAGATATTTTTCCTGAGTCCTGGCCGCTTGATGGCCAGGATTATTGCCACGCCCTGCTGGATGTCGAAGACGTTTTCATCTTTTGAGCCGTCGGGGCATTTTTCCTTCTTTTTGGCGTTGCCGTGGAGGTCCAGAAGGTAAATGCGGTCGAAGGTTTTCATTAGAGACCGGCGCATCCCCTTGAAGGTCGGATTGTCGAGGTAGCTGTGGTTTGTTATGAAGCCCAAAACGCCCTCACCGGCCTGGTCGATCTTCCACTGGGCAAAGCGAATAAACTTGACGTAATCGTCCTGGAGCCACTTCGGGTTCTTTTCATCGAGGGGCTTGCCATCGACACTGTAGTACTCCTTGATTTCTTTGCTGATCCAGGGGCCTTTGTTGGCCGAATGGCCTGAATAGGGAGGGTTGCCGAGAATCACAAGGATCGGGGTGTCTTTTTTAACCGTAGCGGCGGCGTGCGATTCTTCAGAGAGCGAGCTCATACCTGGGAATCTGGTCTCTGCAAGGTGTTCGAACTCCAGCGTATTGGTGAGGTAGAGCTTGAACCTTTCGTCTTCGCCGAGGGTGTAGCCAAGCTCTTCGAGGAGGAACGCGATTTTCAGATGGGCAATAGCATAAGGGGCCATCATAAGCTCAAAGGCGTAGAAGTTTTTGAGGATGTGCCCGCGCATCAGCTCGCTCACGCCGCCTGTACCGTAGCGGGTGGAGAACTCATTTACGGCGAGCTTTGCAGCCTCTGCCGGGAAGGTGAGCGTACCGGCGGCGGGGTCGAGGACCGTCACCGAATCCGTCGCGAAGGCATCGTCCTTGTGGAAGATGTCCTTAAGAATGACACTCAGTGAGCGGACAATGTAGGAGACGACCTCCTGCGGCGTATAGTACACCCCCCGCAGCTCCCTTTCCTTTGGGTCGTATTCGATAAGGAAGGTCTCGTAGAAGTGCATAATGGGGTCTTGGCCACGACCAGTCACAAAGTATTCGTGCAAGACCTTTCTTACATCGGCGATTGCAAGGACGTCGGTTATGTCGTCGATTATCCAGTTGAGCTCCGGACCGGTGTCCTGGAGCGAAACGAATCTAAAGACATCCCGCAGAATGCCTATCGTTCTGGGTATATTGTCGAAGGCCGAGCGTCTGGTGAACTCCTCTTTGCAGCGCGTTCTTGCGGCAAATAGCCCGTAGGCTACGGTCTGAGCGTACATATCGGCAAAATCTTCTTTTGTCAATCCGGCGATCAAGTGCTGGTGGAACGCCTGAAAGAAGCCAAGCAAGTTGCCATTGCTTTGCATAAGCTCCAGGAGCACCTGTTCGCGGAGGTAATGCGTTCTGGACGCCAGCGCCTTGGCGAGCGTCTTTGGCGTATACTTCTGCGGCAGCGAGAAGGTGAAAAACTTGTTGAGCAAGTCGAGAAACTGATCCTCGTTTTCGAGCGGGGGCGCGACTTTCAATTCTCTTGCAAAGAAGGGCCGGGCAACGTTTACTCTGTCGATCAGTTGGCCTTGCCGATACAATCGGAACTCAAAGAAATTTGTCAGGATTACATTCGCAAAGGCCCGGCGGTAGCGTTTGAGCTGTTGGGATTCTTCAATCCTATCGAGGTCTTCCTCTTCAGGCCTCTTGGCCTCGACGTATCCTACAATGTGTTGTCTGCCGTCCCAGACTCGGAAATCGGGATTGCCTGCCTCTGTTTTTTGGGGGAGAATTGTGACTTGTGTCTTAGCCTTCTTAATTGAAAGCGCAAAACTGTCCAAAAGTGTCGCCAAAGCCTTATAATAGCTTTCTTCTCTGGCGTCTCCTGTTTTGGCAACCTTAGAGATTTCTTTTATATATGTCTTTAACATATCACCAAAGGCTCCGTACCCTTGACAAGATAACGACGGCCCTTTGTGCCGTCAATTGCATTTCTTCAAGTTATGTGCACCAGAGGGCAAACAGGCAGGCGTTCTTGAGCGTGAACCGCAGAACCACAGGTGCTTTCAGGCTTTTCAAGCTGCCGCGCTGCCAATCGACCGCAATGTCAAGACCATCATCTTGAACAGGCTTCGAAGTGGCGATAGTGTTGCCTGCAAGATCCAATACCTCTACCAGGATTTCGCCGAAGTCCGACTCGGCGTTGATGTGCAGGTCGCTGCCGACAAACGTGAGCGGCTTTGTAAGAATCCGGCCGCCGTCAAATGATGCCTGAAGGGAGACAAAGCGGTCCGGCTTTATGCTTGCAAAGCCGATGCCTCCGCTCGCCGGACCTGTATCTTTTCCCTTGTATGGAGAGTGTCGATACGTCCGGCCGCCGTAGTAAAACCTGAGCTTGTCGCCGACAAGGATAGGCGGATTATTCGCCAGGGACTGATTGAAGCGGTCCCAACTGCCTATCGGGCCAACAGGAATAAACGGCGTCCTGTCTCCAACGCGAGTAAAACTCAGACCGTCGTGGCTGACAGCCAACTGCACATCGAGATAACAGGTTTCCGGGCGGGCGTGAAAGACCTGCACCAGGCCGATGTACAGACTTTCATAAGGAAAAACCATCATCGAGTAAATTTCGGTGCCGGGCTCATCAGCAATATCGGCGGTCAGGACGACAGGCGCACTGGCAGGCTCAGTAAAATTCCAATTCAGGAAATCGACCGACTCGAGACGGGCAACGGCCCGGCCGGAGTGATACTGTTCATACCAGTCGTATTTCGACCAGGCCGACTCCACCTCCGGCAGGGTCTTTTTGGTTCGCCCGTAAAGCACATATTTCCGGCGAGATGCATCGAAGAGCCAGTGAGTAGCGCCGTCACAAATTGCTTCTGTTGCATATTCATTGATGAGTTTCCAATGGATGCCATCGCCGCTGCCGGCCAGGCCCAGGCCTCGCCGGTCGGTAGGATGGAAAGGATCTCGGCGAGGCCCCTTATAAGGACGGATAATACTCAAGAAACCCATCTTATAACGTCGCTCCGGGTCGGGGTCCTTTTCGTCCTTGTGTACCCCAAACAACTCCCAGAAAGTCGGGAACGATTCAGGCCCCTTAAATTTCTCCCTTTTCACGAATAGCAAGTTGGTTTTTTGCCCATCGACCTTCACCAAATCCAGTTGTGGTTTGCCCCACTTGATTCCGTCGCCGCTCTCGGCGTATCCGACTCCCATGCCGGACTTGTACCACATCCTGAACTTGCCTTCGTCTCGTATGACCGAGCCGTAGAGGGTGGCAAGCTCGGGCTCCCATGATTCGCAGGGCCACAGGACCGGATTTCCGTCGAATTTCTCGGCGGGATGAATCCTGCGCTCTATATTTGTGCTCGATTCAATCAAGTAATCGTCAAGAAACAGTTGCTTTTGACGGCCGACGGTAATTGTAGGCTGCCCAATAGCAGCAAGGCCGACAACGGCGGTTATTAAGGATGTTAATGACATAGCGAGTACTCCTGCCTGAATGTGACATCGGGAATCCAGGTTATTGACAGCCGGGAAGCGCGTCAACTAAAATCCATCCGAACAAATACCTGAAAGGGGATTTCTATGTCCAGGGTCAGTATGCTTTCTCTTATCACCGGTTTCGTCTTCCTGGCTGCTTGTTTGGCCGAGCCTTCTGCGGGGAGCAACAATTCAACTGTGGGTTCCGAGCTTGTCCTCATAAAAGACGGCCGACCAACTGCGACAATTGTAATTTCCGAGTCGCCCACCGACAATGCGCGAACCGCAGCAAACGAGCTTCAAGAGTATATCGAGAAAATCAGCAGCGCCAAATTGCCCATTGCCGGAGATTCGGCTCCTGTTCCGGGCTGCGCCGTGCTTGTGGGCAGGAGCAGGCTTACCGACGATATCCCCAATCTCCAGATTCCCTCGGGCCGAACCAAGAACCTTCGCGAGGAAGGCTTTGTCATCAGAACGCATGGCAATCGCCTCATTCTTGCCGGAAACGATGCAGAACCTTATTTGGGGACGCGATATGCCGTAATTGAATTGCTGCATAGGCTCGGAGTTCGCTGGTTCATGCCGGGTGAAATGGGCGAGATAATACCGAAGATGCCGACGGTGGCCGTTAACTCCGTGAATATCACCCAACGGCCCGACTTCCCAATGCGGGATTTCTGGGAGCATGCACGCGGGAACATGGCCGAAGAATGCGCCGAATGGAAGATCCATAATAAGATGAATCCTCGCAGCCATGAGGTCTTTGGCGTCCCCAGTGACGGTTCCGTCTCAAGGTTCTTGCCTAAGGATCAGTTCGACGAACATCCCGATTGGTTTGCCCTCAACAAGGATGGGACCCGCAGCAAGGATCATCCTTGTATGACCAGCGAGGGCATGATCAAGCATTTTGTCGAGCGGATCAAGGAAGAGGCTCGAAAGGGGGAGACCGTCACCGCATTTGCGCCCGTTGACGGTAATCCGCGTTGCTGGTGTGAAGGATGTGCCAGGATAGGCAATAGTTTCGACGGCTTTGGGGCCAACAACAGAGACCCCGAGCCGGAATACTCCATTAGCAACGAGTGGTTTTACTTCGTCAACAGGATCCTCACCGAGGTCAACAAGGAATTCCCCGACCACATCATTGCGACCAACGGCTATGCAAACCGTGATATCCCCCCGGAAATGCCCCCCGGGATTCAATTCAATCCCTCAAAGAACCTCACAATAATGTTCGCCAATATCGCCGCCTGCACAATCCACGCCTACGATGACCCAAAGTGCTGGCAGATGCAGCGGCAGGGGCAAATGATAAGGCAGTGGTGCAGGCTCTCGGATAAAGTGTGGATTTATAATTACAACTACACGATGCTGGTTCACAAAGGCACAATAACTCCCATGGTCCACCGAATCCGAAGAAACATCCCATTACTCAAGCAATGGGGCGTAATCGGTTTCTTTGACCAGGATGAAGCAGATTTCGCATTGTCGGGGATTCCGACACGGCTGGTTCGCGCGCGACTTGAATGGGATGTCGAGACAGATGTCGATGCTGTTCTGGATGATTTTTTCGAGAAGTGGTTCGGCAAGGCTGCTTCGCCGATGAAAGCCTACTATGACGCATTGGAGAATGCCTTTGAGAAAGCCCCCCAGCACGGCCACGAGGATGTAATCCTCCGCGCGACATATACTGAATCCCTTATGTCAAAACTTGATTCTCTTATACATCGCGGCGAAGCCGCTGCGAAGTCCGAAGACGAGAAAGCGCACTTGCGAATAGAGCGGGTCATTTACGACCATCTTTGCGAATTCGTGGCGATGGAAAAGGCCAAGCGAATGTGCAATTTTGCCAAGGCGGCCAACCACGCCGACAGGATGGCAGAACTGCAAAGCGAGATGAACAAGATCTCGCCGTTCATGGGCTGGCATCCTTACGCCGTTTACGATTGCGAGTGGGAGAAGAAGCGGATGGCCGAGGCGCTGGCAAAAACGCACGGCCCCGAAGGCACACTTGTGGCGTATCTGCCTGAGAATGCCCGTTTTCGCACCGACACATTTGACGATGGCCTTTACGAGCGCTGGCAGGACCTGCCTGCAGAGGGGACAAATTGGAAGACTATGAAGGCAAGCTCGGGCTGGGATACCCAGGGACTCCACGACGAAAAAGGTCACCCGTACAAGGGCATAGCATGGTACAAATTTGACGTTGAAGTGCCGGCTGAAATTCAGGCAAACAATGTATTCCTGCACGGTTTAGCCGTGGTGAATGAAGCCTGGGTATGGATGAACGGTCGATACGCGGGACACCGTCCCTACAAGATGCCCTGGTTCCGACCTCACTCGATGGAGCTTGATGTAAGCGGGCTGCTGAAGCCGGGTGAGAATAACTGCATCACAATTCGGGTCCTCTGCAACTTCGATGTCTTCGGCGCCAATGGAATTTACGAACCGATGTTCCTCTACGCAAAGAAACCTTTGCCGGCAAATTTCTCTAAATAAGCCCCGAGTTCAAGCAACCAGTCTTTCTGCTTGGGTTAGGTGAGGCGTTTTATGTGGAGGGCGTAGCCGTTGATGAAGATTGCGAAGTTTGCGGGGTCGATTTGGGCGTCTTCGGCGATTGTGCAGATTTGCTCGTCGGTGAGTGTATGGGCGTTTTGCCTCTCGGCGGGCGTCATAATGGCGACGGCCTTTTTCAACTGGGCAATCTCGTCGGGCGTTGGCGCCGCGAGCATGGCCAATTCGGCGGCGCCGTCAATGTCCTGGAACCGGCTGCGGACCATTTTGCCGTATTCGCTGTCGGAGAATTGGGCGACTTTAGCGAGGTACCGGTCTATCGAGATGTTGCTTTGCCGGTCGATCTTAGCTCACCATGGAATCCATTCGAGAATAATCGGCGTATAGAGCTTGAAGCCCCAGAGATTATACCAGGCGGCCCAGAACGAAATTGCCGAGACGGCCACGAAAATAAGAACGGCAAGTTTTCTGCAATATACGGCAATGGCAATGCCTATGGCGAGTTTGGCAACTGCGGCAAACAACGGCCCGGCTATAGGGCCGAGCATGTTTGAGCATAGGAAATTGACTGCCGGATGGGCGTCGGTATCCGGCTCGGGGAGCAACATGAAGTGTATGGTACTGGCGGCATCGCACAGCACCGCCAGCGCAAATACGAGAATGAACCAGCGGTAGTCCTTCCAGAACCCGCGTCTATTCTCGCGGAGCTTGGTTACAATACGACTTTGCACAAGCGCTCTTTCCTTCAACGTTACATAAGCTTTTTCGGGCATGGCGACAGGAGATTCAAGGATTTGGGGAGGGAGAGCTTTTCCCCCCTGCGTTATCGGCGTTCTGTTTTTCCTCTTCTCCTTATGACCCTCTTTCTTCTTGATCTCTGCTTTATTTTTCTTCCCTGGGACATCATGCGTCCGATGGTGTTCATATTGAAGCCGCCTGAGAAGAGGGCTTTGAGTCCTCCGAAGCTTCCGCCGGAGAGGGCCTTCATCATGTCTCGGCTTCGCGTGAAGGTCTTCACCAGGCCGGAGACATCGTGCGGCTGGACGCCTGCTCCTGAGGCTATTCTCCTTCGACGCGAGGAATCGATAAGGTCGGGCTGTCGCCTTTCCCGCAGCGTCATCGAGTGAACGATGGCCTCCATTTGCCCAATCTCGCTGTCGTCGAGGTCGAGGTCCTTCATCTCGGCGCCCATTCCGGGCATGAGTTTGAGCATATCTTTAATGCCGCCCATTTTCTTGACGGCCTGCATCTGTTTCAGGAAGTCGTCGAACCCGAAGCTGCCCTTTGCCATTTTCTTTTGGAGTTTGACGGCCTCGTCGGCGTCGAACTGCTCCTGGGCCTTTTCGACGAGCGTGACGACGTCTCCCATACCGAGGATTCTGGAGGCCATGCGGTCGGGGTGGAATTCCTCGATTTTGTCGAGCTTCTCACCGACGCCGATGAATTTAATCGGCTTTCCGGTAACCGCCTTGACGCTCAGGGCGGCTCCGCCCCGGGCGTCGCCGTCGAGTTTTGTGAGTATTACGCCGTCCAGCTCAAGCCGCTCGTTGAATTCTTTGGCGGAGTTGACGGCATCCTGGCCGGTCATTGAGTCGCAGACGAGGTATATCTGGTGGGGGGTGACGGCCTTGGCGACGGCGGCGATCTCGGTCATCATATCTTCGTCGATATGGAGCCTGCCCGCGGTATCGAGGACAACAACGTCGTGGCCGCTCTCTTTGGCGTGCCTGATGGAGTTTCTGGCGACCTTTACGGAGTCTTTGCCGTCCTCGCTATATACATCTATGCCGAGCTGCTGGCCGAGCACTTTCAACTGCTCGATGGCGGCGGGGCGCTGGAGGTCGTCGGCGACGAGAAGCGGTTTCTTGCCGTTTGCGACGAGGTACTTGGCGAGCTTTGCCGCGGTGGTGGTTTTGCCGCCGCCCTGGAGGCCCGCGAGCATTATGACAGTGGGGCCGGGCGAGACGAAATAGATTTGCGTATCGACGGGGCCCATCAGTCTCGTGAGCTCGTCGCTGACGATCTTGACCATCACCTGGCCGGGGTGGAGGCTCTTTATGACCTCGGCGCCGAGGGCGGCCTGGGTAACATCTTTGCAGAAGGCCTTGACGACCTGGTAGTTGACGTCGGCCTCAAGCAGGGCCTTGCGGACATCGCGCATAGCATCGGAGATATTGGCCTCGGTAATTCGGCCCCGGCCCGAAAGAGAGCGGAAAACACTATTGAACTTGTCTGTCAGCGATTCAAACATTGCTCGATGCTCGATTCTTGATGCTGGATACTCGATACTCCATTCTCGATACACGAGGATTCTAACGCACCGACGGGTATTTTGCAAGCAATTCTCGCACCGGCAAGGCGGCAAATGAAGTACAACAGAGTGCCGGTGTTCCGGCGATGGGGGTAGCGTTGCTCATTCGGCGGTCATGAGGGCTTTCCATGTGGCCATGGTGCGGTCGTGGTGGGCTTGGGCAAAGGGGGCTATCTTCCTTGTCATTTCCGGCCAGTCGGTAGATTGGGCTTTGGAAACAAGGTCGTCCCAGGTATCAAAATATGTAATAAAGCCGCGATGCTCGTCGCAGTACCACTCGGCCAATTTCAGCATACTTTCGTCGAAGTCGGTCTGGAACCAGAAGCCGGGGCGGCGCTGCATTTCGCACAGGAATCTTTCTGTTGGAATGAGATAGGGCACGTTGAGCGCCAAGGCATCGAAGAACGCCCAGGTTGACCAGGAGTATGGGATGTGGATTATGGCTTTGAATCGCTTTAGGGAATCGGCGCCGCGATGGGCGCCGTGGAAGGTTTTCAGGCCGAGGGCCGAACAGTGGCGATGAAGGTTCATAAATTTGGTCTCGTTATGGTACATCGGGATATAGAATCCGGTCTCGTAATCGCCTTCCTCCATAAAGGCGGCGCCCTGGGGCGGGAGCATATCTCTGCCTGGTAGCCTGCGGCCTAAAGGCTTTATCACAGGCTCGGTGACTACCACGCCTCTTTGTTTGCAATAGACTCTCTCGATTTCGGTGTTCGGGATGAGCCGGAGTTTTTTTCCCCGGGCAAGGCTGTTGAGAAGCTGGGGGTACTGCTTATCGTCCTCGATGGCGTAGTCGAACCGGTCGCAGATCCAGACGATTAGTCGGGGCCTTAGCTCGTCGATGTGTTGCAGGAATATCCGAGACAGAGGGGCAGTATCGGAAGTGATGATCAGATCGAAAGATTGGTAGTAATCTTTCTTGTCCTGCCACCACATCTCGGCCCTTTCCTCGGTCACTTTGTAGCGGTTAGGCTTGTACAAGTTGGCGGCGTAGTCGTGGAAGTACAGTGTTTCGATTTCGAGATTTAACTTTTGGCAGACGTATTCCAGGTCGTATTGCGTCGAGCGATGAAATGTAAGGTGCAATATTCTCATGGTATCGATACCGATTCTAAGCGCCCGTTATGTTAATTGCTATCAATTGACACAGATTTTTCTGATAGATATGGATTGGCTTGGGCATATAATTGCCGCGTGGATGCTGTGAAATTAAAAGCCAAGATTAGAAATGCCGCAACGTTGGCCTGGCAGGGGGCCAATAATTTGCTATGGCCTGCGGTCTGCATAAACTGCCGAGAGAGCATCAGCGAGACGGATGGAGGGCTTTGCAGGAATTGCTGGGGGGATTTGTTGGAGTGCACTGGCGGCGACTACTGCCGGCGCTGCGGACGCGATGCGAGCAAATTCGCCCTGATCGACGGGGCCTGCGGCGACTGCCAAACGGGGCGGTTTGCCTTCGACAGGATAGCGCGGGCGGGCGTCTATGCCAAGAGCCTCAAGGAAATGATAGTCGGCCTCAAGAGGGGCAGAACCGAGCTGGATTTAGTGTTAGGCTCCTTAGCCGACTCGGCTTTGCAGGGCGGTGGATTCAGCAGTGAAATAGAGCTGCTTGTTCCGGTTCCGCTGCATTGGTCGAGACGATTAGTGCGCGGGTATAATCAATCCCTTGTCCTGGCCAAGAAACTCAGGCACGAAAGGGCCAGAATAAATACGGATTTGGTGCGTGTCCGGCGGACGAGGTTTCAGCCGACGATGCAAACCGCCGCGGCCCGGGCGCGGAACGTCAAGGGGGCCTTCGCCGTCCGTAAGGGCCACGGATTCGCGGGGCGGGCCGTTTGCCTCGTGGATGATATTAAGACCACCGGGGCGACCCTCAACGAGTGCGCCAAGATGCTCAAAGAGGCAGGGGCCTCGAAGGTCTTTGCATTGGTCCTGAGCGTAGCCGGGCAGAGCCTGGGGTGAGAAGAAAACAGCAGGCGGGCGAAAACGATTTTGAGAAAGGGCGGCAATATATGATTAATCTCAAGCGACTTGCAGTCTTGGTTCTGACGGCTTGCGGCGTATCTCTGAGCAGAGAGCCGAGGCCCGACTGGCTCGTAACGCCGGTTACGGAATCCGTCACCGTGGCCGAGAGGCTCGGAGGCAGGGAGATTGTGATGAGTAACGGCCTGATAAGCCGAACGTTTCGACTGGCGCCCAATGCGGCGACGGTCGCGTACGACAACCTGATGACGGGGGCGTCTGTTATTAGGGGGATCAAGCCGGAAGCGATAGTGGAGATTGACGGGCGGAAGTACGAGGTGGGGGGGCTGGCCGGACAGGTGGAGTATGGGTATCTGTTGGAAGAGTGGGTGGATTCGCTTACGAGCAACCCGGAAGCGTTCCAATTTTGCGGTTTTAAGGCGGGGCAGACGAAGGAGCGTTTTGCGTGGTGGCGGAAGCGCTACTCGGCGGATGCGGCCTGGCCGCTGGCGGGGGCGTCGCTGACGCTGAGTTTTGCGCCGCCGGCGGGAAAGCTCGACGGGGTGAAGCTGGCGGTGCACTATGAGATGTACGAGGGGATTCCGCTACTATCCAAATGGTTTACGATTCAGAACGAGGGAGAGAAAGCGGTGAGGCTCGATACGTTTGTGAGCGAGGTCTTGGCGGTGGTGGAGTACGAATCGCTCGTAAATGTGCCGACGCGGTGGGAGTATCCGAATTTGCACGTCGAGAGCGACTACGAGTTCGGCGGGGACGACCCTAAAACGGCGAACAAGACCACGTATTGGGCTCCGGACCCGCAGTATAGCACGCAGATCAACTACGTTCGCCGGTCGCCGGTGATGCTGGAGAGCAGGCCTCTAATCGGTCCGGATGTGGCGATTGAGCCGGGCGGGAGGTTTGAATCGTTCAGAACGTTCGAGCTGATTCACGACGGCACCGAGCGGGAGCGCAAGGGCCTGGCCGTGCGGAGGATGTACCGAACGATTGCGCCGTGGGTTACGGAGAATCCGATACTGATGCACGTTCGCAGCGCGGATGCGAAATCGGTTAGGCTGGCGATCGACCAGTGCGCGGAGGCGGGTTTTGAGATGGTGATAATGACGTTCGGAAGCGGGTTTGATATGGAGAACGTCGATCCTGGGTATATGGCGCAGGTGAAGGAGCTGGCCGATTATGCACACAGCAGGGGGATTGAGCTGGGCGGATATTCGCTCCTGGCGAGCCGAAGAATAAGCGACGAGGACGATGTGATAAATCCGCAGACGGGCAAACCGGGCGGGGCGATCTTCGGCAATTCCCCGTGTTTGTGCAGCAAGTGGGGCGAGAACTACTTCCAGAGAATCCGTACCTTCATCGAGCAGACGGGGATAGATGTGCTTGAACACGATGGGTCTTATCCGGGGGACGTGTGCGCTTCGGAGAGTCATCCGGGGCATAAAGGGCTTAACGATTCGCAGTGGAAACAGTGGAAGGTCATTACGGATTTCTACAAGTGGTGTCGGGGGCGCGGGGTGTATTTGAATGTGCCGGACTGGTATTTCCTGAGCGGCTCGACGAAGAGCGCGATGGGGTACAGGGAGACGAACTGGTCGCTGCCAAGGGACAGGCAGATTATCCTGGGTCGGCAGAATATCTACGACGGGACGTGGACGAAGACGCCGAGCATGGGATGGATGTTCGTGCCGCTGGTGGAGTATCAAGGGGGCGGTGCGGCGGCGACGCTGGAGCCGTTGAGCGAGCATTTAGACGCCTACGGCGCGCACCTGGCGCAGAATTTCGGGTCCGGTGTGCAGGCGTGCTATCGCGGGCCGAGGCTTTATGATACCGAGCAAACAAGGCAAGTGGTCAAAAAGTGGGTGGACTTCTACAAGAAGCACCGCGACATACTCGATTCGGACATTATCCACGTCCGCCGGGCCGACGGACGCGATATTGACTGCATTTTGCACGTCAATCCCGGCTTAAAGGAAAAGGCCCTGGCAATGGCCTATAACCCGTTGGACCGCAGCGTGCAAAAGGAATTGACACTTCCCCTATATTACACC
>JAFGTU010000158.1 GCA_016933985.1 Sedimentisphaerales bacterium
ACACAAAACCAGTTCACCCTAATTAGGGACTCATAAAGCCAGTGTACAAAAGCACTTAGAAAGCGCCAGAAAAAAATTCCACACCCGCTGCACGCTGCCGTCATCTTTGGAATATCCCTCCCATTGGGCGCCTTTCTCAGCGGCGACAGAGTGCTCGGAAAAACTGAGCATCCTCCTGCGCGGCAATACGGTTTGTCGGGTATGCCTCTGATAAGAGGTTACTCGCCGTCGCTTGTAATTATGCTCCTGAGGATTGCGTTTTCTCGGCGCGTTGCTTCCAGGTCAAAGACCAGATACTTCACGTTGAAACGGAGAAAATCCAGCAGCTCTTCTGCGTTTATCCTCGAACGTAGAGCCGCAGCAGGGCAATCACCCCCGGAACAGCCCGGCTTATCGGTCCACGCCATATCGACCGAGGCGATGTAACGCACCAAATCCTTCAACCTGTTTGTCAGAATGGCTTCGTCCATTATCACACTCCGTTATTCGCATGCCATTGGTGCACGTCCGCCTTTGGCCGCAATGTCACGCGCCTGCCCTTCATATAATACTGCGGGCGGCGCCGGCTAAAGAAAGGTGAACGTTATGACAAATACGTTTTGCGCATCTACTTCTTCTTCCTGCAGGCTCGTTTCTTCAAACATATCTGGCATCTGCTGTCACTGCACCACTGACAGCAGAAGCAGTCTTTACACGGGTGCTTGCCGCCTTGTTCATCCGGCTCCGGCACATAAACCAGGCCCGGTATTCCTCTGATTCTCTTGTACGCCATAATCAGTGTTCATAGACTGCATCTTTCCCGGCCCTGAGCCAATGGGCCGGTTCCTATAATATCTACGCAGGCTCCACGAACCCGGTTCGCACGGGTTCAAAAATGCAGTCATAAAGCACCTTCGCCCTCTCCACCCCTGGAAAACCGAATCGTCCGACTCAAGTCATTTCTCCCCAAGCGATACGAATCCTGTAACACCCTCAGTCAACCAGCTCTCTTTCAATATCCTCCAGCGTCTTTCCCTTCGTCTCCGGCAGTTTCTTGAAGATAACGATACATCCGACCACGCAAATCCCGCCAAATACCCAGAACGCCCCATGTGCCCCTAACAGACCTTTGACGTAGGGAAACGACAGCGTCAAAGCCGCGCACGCAATCCAAAGCGACAATACGGCAATCGACATCGCAGCGCCGCGGATACGGTTCGGGAACAGCTCGGAGATCAATACCCACGTCACCGGCGCCAGCGTCATCGCGTAACATGCAATGGAAATTACGATAAGCAGGAGCATGTGAATGCCGGTGCTGTGGAAGTAATAACCCGTCCCCAACAGGGCATAGAAGCAAACCAGCCCGCCCGTCCCGATAAGCATCAGGGCTTTTCGTCCGAGATGATCCACGGTGCGGATGGCAACAAATGTCGCGGCAAGATTCACGATACCGGTAATCACGATGTTGAACAGTATGTCGCTTACGCCGTAACCTGCCGCCTGAAAGACCTCCTGTGCATAGTTGAAGATCACGTTAATGCCGCACCACTGCTGAAGGACCGCCAGGAATACTCCCAGCGTGATGACCTTCCTGAGCTTCGGCTCGAGAAGGTCCTTGAAGCGAACACGCGCAACATCTTCGCTCGCCAGCGTGTGTTGAATGTCGGCGACCTCGGCTTTCCCGTATGCCGCCCCCCCGACTCTCGCAAGAATTCGCTCGGCGTCGCCGCCCCTGTCGTATTTCACCAGCCAGCGAGGACTCTCAGGCACAAAGAACATCAGGAGGAAAAACAGAAATGCCGCAACGGTCTCCGCTCCGAACATCCACCGCCAGCCTTTCAGTCCGTTCCACGTTGGCGATATATATGCCGACATTATCTGATTGTCCTCGGCTTTTTTCGCCTCAATCTCATCCTCGGTTGCTGCTATGATATATGCTATGTCGGGGAATTTCTCTTTGACGTTTCTCAAGCCCACTTCATCCACGATGAGCTTCGCCGCCTCTTTTTCCTTTTCAATGTCGAACCCTGCATCCCGCACCACCACTGCCGCCGCCGAGCCTTCGCTCGCCAGCAAACGCACTTGGTCCGCCGTAAGCACGGGCCGGGCGATCATCATATTCACAAGCTGGGCCGCCAATATCCCGATCACGATGGTAAGCTGGTTTATAGAGACGAACTTCCCTCTCATAGCCGCCGGCGATACCTCCGCGATGTACATCGGCGACAGGTTGGAGGCCAGGCCGATGCCGATGCCGCCGATGATGCGAGCAAGATTATACGAAAAGAAATCCCAGCATAGAGCCGTCCCGACCGCCGAAACCGTAAAGAGCAGGCCCGACGATATGAGCAGTCGCTTGCGGCCGAGTCTGTCAGCCAGCATACCGGAGAGAATAGCTCCCGCGATACAGCCGAACAACGCGCTGCTCATCGCAAATCCTCGCATGAAAGGCGTATTGTCGCCGATCAGGAAGAACGGCTCATAAAAAGGCTTTGCCCCCCCGACGACTACCCAGTCGTAACCGAAAAGAAACCCGCCCATCGCGGCAACGACGCAAATCCGCCAGATGAACTTCATGTTGTAGTTTACTTCAAGAGTCTTCAAATCAGCATCCCCACAATACATGCGGTCATAAAGGCAGCCAGCGTGCCGCCGACCATCGAACGCAGGCTCAGTTGGGCGATGTCCTCCCGACGGGAAGGAACCATCGAGCCGATGCCGCCAATCTGTATCGCCACCGACCCAAAATTGGCGAAGCCGCAAAGCGCGTATGTGGCGATCGTAAACGACCGCTCACTCAATTGTCCCTTCAGCTTGACAAGGTCCATATATGCTATGAACTCATTCAGCACCGTCTTCTCGCCAAGAACTGAGGCAACCTTCAGCACATCCTCCGTCCGAATACCCATTACCCAGGCGAGCGGACAAAACAGCCACCCGACAATCCTCTGGAATGTCAGCACAGAAGCTTCAGGCAACTCCGCAGCAGCCTCGGCGCCCCGCGCCAGGTATATCACATAAAACTGGCCGCGCTCCAATCCCCAATTGACCAACGCAATAAGGCAGACAAACGCCAGCACCATAGCGCCGACATTCAGGGCCAGTTTCAGACCGATGCCAGCCCCGTGACAGGCCGCATCAATGACATTGCGTCCCTGCCGCGGCACCTCCACGCGCACCTGGCCCTTAGTCAGCGAGACTCCCTGTTCGGGAACCATTATCTTGGCGATTACGAGCGATGCCGGAGCAGACATTATCGACGCCGCCAACAAATGCCCCGCGTTGACGCCAAGGCCGACATACGCCGCCATAACACTGCCTGCAATAGTGGCCATTCCCCCCGTGAGCATCGCCATAAGCTCCGATCTTGTCATGGATTCGAGGTAAGGGCGGACCATCAGGGGCGCCTCGGTATGCCCGAGGAATATGTTGGCCGCGGCTGCAAGCGACTCCGAGCCGGATACGTCCATAATACGCACCATAGACCAGGCCAGGACTTTTACGATTTGCTGAATCACGCCCCAATAGAACAGAATCGCCGTCAGGGATGAAAAGAAGATAATCAGCGGGAGTACGGAAAACGCAAAATAATGCTCCGCGAATCCTTCTCCAAAAACAAAGACGGAACCCTCCCTGCCGCAGGCAATGATTCCGTTTACAAACCGCTGCAATGCGTCAAAGACCATCCGCCCAGGCCCCGTCTTCAGTATCAGCAGCGCAAAGACCAACTGAAACAGGATGCCCGTAATAATCAGTCGCACGTGAATGCGCTTGCGATTCTCCGACAGCAGCCAGGCCAGCAGCAACATTACCCACAGCCCCAAGAAACTGATGAGCCGGGGCATCATATCATCCATAGTTGCACCTCTTTGCGGACTGTTAGGAGAAGACGAAGGATCTCCTGCCGAGCGGTATCACCCGCCGGCGACCGGCGACATTAAAGGCTATGCGAAATGGATTGTCAAACAGGAAGTTGGCCGCCGGCAGATGAGACTATCAGGGGGACACGACATCAAGATGTGCATACCGTGATAGCAGGACGCTGGTAAAATGGGAGGGGTGTTTGGGCGGAGAAGGGGTATTTTGGGTTTCAGGGGGCGATTTCAGGAATACTTCTGCAAAATCTCGACAAAAAGCGTTACTTTTCGGACTTGCGGCGCATCATCGTTTGTGTAATAGGTTCTGCGGGCTTGGCGAGGCCCTTCGATAGGGCCGTGCGTAGATTGCGAGTGCGCCGGAAAAGACCGCGGGCAACAGGCCGATGTGAGCATTTTATGGATTGGGCTTTTTGGGAGACTATGAAGATGCAAACGAAAAAGTGGGAAATTCAAGTGGTAGCGGTATGTTTGTGGCTGGTCGTTGGCTCGGCTTGTATGGGCAAGGTTATTTATGTGGATGCCGACACTGCGGGGACAAACGACGGCTCGTCATGGGCGGATGCCTACAAGTACCTCCAGGATGCCCTAACCGATGCCAACATTGCTGAAAAGCCCGTTGAAATCCGCGTGGCTCAGGGCACTTATAGACCCGACGAGGATACGCTCCACCCGGACGGGACAGGGGATAGAGAGGCAACATTCCAACTCATCAACGGC
>JAFGTU010000159.1 GCA_016933985.1 Sedimentisphaerales bacterium
GAAGCGGCGCTTGTGGCGGACCCACACGCGGGCCCCGGGCCCGCCGGCTGCGTACGCGCCGCCCTCACCCGGCGCCCCAGGCTGCCAGGACAGGGCCGGAGGGCCCGCCGCCGGCCTGGACGCGGCTTGGCCGTCACCGTCCTTCATCGCGACCGCCAGGCGGACCCGCAGGGCGTCGTCTGATCCGACCTTGGCGATCGCGCGAATCACCGTCGCCAGGTTGTCTCCATGGCGGGCGTGCAGCCGCACCGGCCCGTCGGGGGCCGCGCCGAGGGCGACGGTCCGCCGCCCGGCGAGCGGTTCGATCCCGCCGTCGCGGAAGATCGCCGCCCCGGCTCGGACGAAGCCCCACTTGGCCGGGTTGGCGTCGATGTCGAAGAAACCCACGAGGGCCTTGCGGTCCCAGTCATCGGTCCCGTGGCTGTAGGTGAACAGCCACACGCCGTCCCAGTCCTGCGCGGCGGCGAAGGAGGCGATCATCGGGACGCACTCCGCCTGCGCATCGAGGGGGGCGGGGTGGTTGTATTCGCTGACGGTATAGGGCTTGCCTGCGAGGCGCTGGGCTGCGAGGCGGAAGAGTGTGGCCCGATCCGGGTAGTCGGTCATCGGCTTTTGATCGATTAGCCAGTCGCCCGGGTCCCAGGGCCTGTTGGGGAAGCGCGGGTGCTGCCAGTAGGCGTGGGCGTCGATGAAGTCCATGTCGCTCTGGGCGTAGAGTCCGAGGGGGCCGAAGACTATTGTGCCGGTTACCAGGGCGCCGGATTTGAGGTCCTTTTTGATGAAGCTGCGCATATCGTCGAAGTATGCCTTCTCGGTTTGGGCGAGGAATTTCATTCGGTCGATGGCTCGCTGGGGCGATTCGGTCTCGGCGAAGATGGCGATATTCGCCTTGTCGAGCGATTCACCCTCTTTGAGGCCGACCCTTCCGCCCGGGCGAAGCTCAATGTTGGCGAGATATATCGGGATTTGGCTGGCGCCGAAGGAGAAACTCAGGCGGGCGTTGTCCTCGTCGGCGTTGGCGGTGAAGCCGAGGCGATAGGTGGTGCGCTTATTAGTGAGGTCGATTCGCTGCGAGAGGCCGAGATTCGACCAAGGGCTATCGGCCTGGCCTACGGCACAGGTGATTCGGCGGGGCTGATCAGCGGCGGCCTCGAAGATGACGGTGTAATATTGGTCCTTCTTGAGGGCGAGGCTGCGCTGGTTGAACTGGAGATGCCATTCGATATCGTCGGCCTTTGCGATATTGATTTTGAGGGCGTCCGCAGATTCGAGTCGCTGTCGCGAGCACGAGGCCTTACAGTCTTCATGCTGCTCCATATTCCAGCTCACTGGAACACTTGAGCCCGCCTGGATGGAATCGAGGTCGCCGTTCTTGAGGATGCTCTTGCCAAGCGGCTGGATACTCTCGGACCAGGCGGTGCGGAGGCTGTTATCCGAGGCGTACTCGCTCTTGAGCCAGGAATTAAACCGGGCCTGGAGAATTTTAGCGTAATGGTCGGGGAGGTTTCGCAGGGCCTGGTCGCCGTCCCACATGAAGAAGCTGTTCTCATTCGTGATTTCGACTATCGCTACGGCGGGATCGTCGGCGTAGCGGACTTTGCGATACTTGTTGACGTGGCCGAGCAGGTCGCGGGCGTATTTCTTCTGGGCGTCAACGAGGGCGGGAGTGAAGATGTTGGCGATTTTGTCGTAGCCGCTATCGGACTTGGGCAGGCCGAGATATTGGCTGTGCTCCCTGCCGACGTGGAGATTAATATCCGCATAGATTCCGCGACGGGCGAGCTGGTCGATGAAGAAATCCAGCCTGTCGAGGGCCTCGGGAGAGATGTCCTTGCCGTCTTTGGCATTCCAGATTCCGCGAGGCCAGCGGGATGTATCCGTATGGTGGCACCGAACGCTATTGACGCCGGCGGCGGCCAGACGGGCGGCTATGTGCGGCGCGGCATCGTGCGTGGGGAAATTCGCCCCGAACGAGAGATTGACGCCCCAGAGACGGATGCGGTCGTCGCCGCGATAGAAATGGCCGGAGCGAACGACCACACGCGGCGAATCCACGTTAATCGGCTGGGCAGGCAGCGCAGCAATCGCAGAATCAGGATTCGGCCTGGCCGGGATGACAAACGGGACCATCTCCGCCGCAACCGCCCTACTGCTGCAAAAGACAAGCCAGATCAATAGGCACAGGAAGGCACAACAGTGAATTGAGAGCAACGAATTACGTTCTTGATTCGGTCCGGCTGAGTACATAACAGCCTCCTTGCAGATTCTTATTGGCTCGTCCTGTAATCAGGCTCGATAGACGGTATGGAATATACCAGTCGCTGCGGAGGGTGTCAAGGATTGCCGGGTGTCCGTCGATCAGAGGGTGCATTTCATTTTGCAGGCTGAGCGGGTTTCTTCGCGCCCTGCTTCGGGAGGATTATGTAGAACAGCTTACCCAGTTTGAAGTCTTTGTACTCGATCGGCTCGTACCGCCCGGCGAGGGTCTCCGGGTCGAGGCCGCAGGCGTTGAAGAACGAGCGGGCCATTACATTGGCGCTGCTCTTGAGGTGCGTGAGCTTCCATGTGCCTCTGGGCTTTCCCGTGGAGCTGAACTGAAAGCCCACCGCCCTATTCGCTGCGTCGTAGCTCAGAGCGATGTGGGAATAATTTTTCAGGTTGTGCTTTCTATAGAAGGCGGAATTGAACGCAATTCCCGCCTGCTTGTTGATGCTTACAAATTCAGTGCCGAACCTCCCCCCAACGCTCTCAAAGACAACAAAATTCAATTTCTTAGCCATTACTGCATTCCTTTCCAAAGTATAGGGTCCTTGTCAGACAACCTTTCCGGTATCTCAGCGATTATAGCGTGGCCAGGCCCTGTAAGACCATAGCGCCGAGAAGAATAAATATGACGCCGCCGATGCGGTATAACCACGATGGTCGAGCCGCCCACCAGACAGCGATAAAGTCGAGCCTTTCGGCCCGCAGGAACATAAGACATAGCCCGCAAACGACCAAAACGACGCCGGCAGTGCAATAGACAGCCGGGGCGCCTATGCACCGCAAGGATAGCCCGAGCACAGACCCCATCATACAGAAGGTCAGCCCGTACACAGGCAGCCAGGCCCCGCCGAACCACTCGCCAAGATACGCGAAGCACCTGCGGTACAGCCCGGGATCCAATAGCATAAATATCCCGTCGATTGCTACCGAAACCGCACAAAAAGCCGCAACCAGCACCATAAACTACTCCCGCGGAACACTCTCATAAGCCGGACGATCTCAATGAGGCAAATCAAAAACGGGCGGACGAAGCACAAAGGCTATGGCATTATCTCTCTTATATCTTTCAGGTGATGCCTTGTAAGCATCTCTAAATCTCTAGCATCAACATTGCCATCTGGTATCCCCTGCGGGCCAGTAATATCCCCAACATACTCAAGAGGCTGCCCTTGTCTCTTCCAATCTTTCCCAATATAATTTAAGTCTTTAACATCAACAATCCCATTTAAGTCAATGTCCCCAGCATAAACATCAAATCTCACCTGCAGCCACTCATACACCTCTTGGTTCCCAAGAGTCCTATTAAGAAATGGAAGAGGAACTAACCCACTATTTTTAGCAATAACCTCTCTAATATCTGCTAAAAATTGAAGTTGCTCTGGTTGCGAAGGAAATCTCCTCCATAATGTTATAGGCTTTACGCCAAAATCATAAAAATAAGGCTCTCCTGGAAAAGGAAGGATACACTTCAAATTATTTGCGCATGAAAGAGTTATAGGATCTCCTTCTGTATGAACAGATAGCTCTAAATTAATAGGAGAAAAACTTTCTAATGGTCTGGCGTCTTTTTCTAATTCTATTTTTTCAGTTTTTTCTTCAAGAATCGAAACAACCTTCGAATTAGGTTTATCAAAAGGCACAAGATAAGTAGAGTCATAACCAACATCTCCTTCAAATTCTTCTAAAGCTTCTTGTCTGTGAATTATCCAAAACGGCCACTTATCCCGTACATCGACTATATAGTTATAAAAGTTTAATAATCCAGGCCTATAAATCTCATCTCCTTTGCAAATATTTTCAAGAGGTTTAATTAAAGGCGTGAGTGCTATTCCTGCTGCCCCTGCTAAGCCAGCTTTTAAAAATCCCCTTCTATTTATTCTATTAGTTGACATATTGCACCTCAGAATAATATGTATATTGATTACATCCCTTATTGTATGTTA
>JAFGTU010000022.1 GCA_016933985.1 Sedimentisphaerales bacterium
CCCGCGAAAGCGGGAATCCAGGGGATTTTGCCAAGAATTCATTGAGCAGGTTAGCTATGTTTTGAAGAGTCTCTCTTTTGGGTATCGGCAGTTTAAGATGACGTTGGCCCGTTGTGCTATCCGTTTCAATTTTTAGTTCGGGAAAAGCCCTGAAAGTCGGTTGTTGCGCCCGACCTTCTTCGGATAGTACGGTGCGGGCCAGATTGTTTAGAAATGACAAGCCCGTTGAAACAAGGTCATCCCAGCCTTGTTGACGGTCTGTTCGGGATACTTCCTTCCTTTCCATCGTGACGGCAACATCCTGTTGTGTAGTGTCACTATCCTCTGCAATGCCGCCTTGCGAGGGCATTGGTTCGGGGATGGCGTTTGTGACCTTGTCAACGGAGTCCATGAAGCGTTTTAGCCTTGTCCCGCCCAGGAAGACCTCGTCTTTGCCGTTATCAAAAACGCCCGAGAAGAGGGACTGCTTAAAAGAGAGCAGTGAGAGCATCCCGTGCTCGATTGTGCCTTGCGATACGAAGTTCACCACGCGCACAGGCTGGGTCTGGCCAATGCGATGAATCCGCCCGATGCGTTGCTCGAGCACTGCCGGGTTCCACGGCAAATCCATATTTATCACCGCTGAAGCGTTTTGCAGATTCAATCCCAGTCCGCCCGCATCCGTCGATAGGAACACTCGGCAGTTGGGATCGTTCTTGAATTGTTGTATCAGGCCTTTTCTTCGCGGGCCGGGGATCCTCCCGTGAAACAGAACGTGATTGCGCTTATACGATTCAAGACGGTCCAGGAGTATTTCGTGCGTCCCCAGCCACTGGCTGAATACCACCACCTTTGCATCCGGCCGCTCAAACACCTCTTCAAGCACTGCCATCAATTCATCAGCCTTGACGCCGAAGTCCGTTTTCTTGTCAAGAAGATAGGTGCTGTTGCAGCTCATGCGCATATTCTGCAGTGCAATCATAAGTATTCGCTGATCGGTCTCCGAGAGGAAGCCGAATCGTCTCCACTTTGCGACTATACGCGCTACCGTTTCCGCATTCTCAGCGTGGTGCTTCATCTGTTCATTGGTCATTGGAACGAAATAGTTCTTTTCCAGTCGCCCCGGCAGCTCTTTCAACACCTCGTTCTTGGTGCGCCGAATGAGGATCGATTTTAATGATTCTGCAATTCCCGAAAGGTTGTGATACCCTACTACTCTGCCGTCTTCGTCTATATGCTGATGCTCTGCAAGGAAGCGGAACATCGGGCCTAAGTGGAAACGATCGACAAATTCAACTATGGAGTGCACTTCTTCCAGCCGGTTCTCCAGAGGTGTTCCGGTGAGCACAAGAGCATACTTTGAATCGAGTTTCTTGACGCTTTGCGCCCTTCGCGTTTTCCAGTTCTTGATTCTCTGGGCCTCGTCGAGGATAACCATTTCCGGCGCCCAACCGCGGATAAGGTCAAGGTCACGATGAATAACGTCGTAATTGGTGATTTTATAAAATGAGTCGGATTGATAAAGCCTTTGCCGTCTTGGGAGGAATCCTTCGACAACCTCGGCCGAGCGGCTGCAGAATTTTTCAATTTCCTGTTTCCACTGGTGCTTCAACGAAGTGGGGCAAACAATCAATACTCGTTCGAGGCCGACTGTGCGGGCCAGTATCTCGACCGCCGCAATCGTCTGAATGGTCTTGCCGAGGCCCATATCGTCGGCGAGCAAGCTTCGGCCCGCTTTTGCCGCAAACAACGCTCCTGTACGTTGGTAAGGATATAGGGGGGCCTTCAACAGTGTTTTGAAAGCGGCACTGTTGGCGGCCATCGGGAAGGCTTCTTCGATTCGCTCGACCAGATTGGCCTGGTCCCTGACTTGCGCAACATATTCTATTGCATCCTCATAACAGCGCAGGTCATGGTTGAACCGACCGGCCTCTTTGACAAACGTGTCAAATTGTGAGTATGCCACGGCCTTTAGGATGCCGGAGTCATCGAAGTATCGCCGCGCAAGCTCCACCAGGGCCTTTGGACACTCATCTGCCGGACCGAACACTACCTCCCGCTTGGCCCCATACCGCAGATAAACCTCCGAGTACGGGGGCCGGAAGCCCTCTGCAAGGGCCTTTCTGCCTTGCGGCTTTTGCCTCAACTTGGCAAGAGTGAATTCGATATGCTTGCAGGTTCCGAGTGTATTGACGGTGAAATCCGGGCACGAGCAGTAGTTTTCGCCTATTCTCTCCCCGCGAATTGCAACACGATATTCGCCGCCGGTTTCGGGGTTTGTGATAATGAACTCGGAGAAAACAGGCTCATCGCCGATATTTTTCAGTCGAAAAGCCTGTTTTTCCGCGAACTGTTTGCGCAAAGCAATCTGCCACTGCTCCAACTGCATATCTTCGGGTTTGCGCAGCCGTGAGATCTTTGTGATTCTGCGGCTGCCCGATGCCTTCTTTGCGGTTTTCCGTTTAGCCATATATAAAATCCCCAAAAGCCAAAGTCAGCGTGCTCGAACACCTGAAAAATGCGGATTCTAACGGTTGGCGCTAAGACATACAAGGCAGATTCACATCGGTCTTGAGTGAATTCGCCGAGCAATAGTCTTTGATGGCGGCAATAATGATTTTGCCGTACTGCTTACTTTTCGTTTGCCCGACTCCCTTGACTTCGAGAAAGCCGGCTGGCGTCGATGGTCTTCGCCGGGCCATATCTCGCAATGCCGCGTCGCCAAAGACTACGAAGGCTGGGACTCCTCTGTCCTCGGCGATGCTCTTGCGCAGCCTTCGCAGGGCCTCGAACAATCCCTCATCGACGCCTTCCCACGAATCGGTTGCGGCCTTCGAGACTTTGGCCGGCTTCTTGGTCGGCTTCAGCAGGCGGGGCGTCTCTCGACCGCTGAGGACTCCCCGGCCTTTCGGCGTCACCTTCAAAACGTTGTACTCGCCGGCCTTCTCAATATAGTCCTGGCCGACAAGCTGGTCGATCCAGTTATGCACCGCATCCTTCGAATGGTCGCTCAGCAGGCCGTAAGTGCTCAGCGCATCGTGCCCGTTTTCTAATATCCGTTTCTCCCGCGAGCCTGTCAGCACCGAGGCGGTGTAGTCGCCGCCGAATCGCTCATCCAGCCGAAGAATGCACGACAGAATCTTCTGTGCCGTCACTAATGCGTCGTCGATACGGCCGAGCTCGCCCAGACACACGTCGCAGGCCTCGCAGTTGCCCTTGCCGAGGTCCTGCCCGAAGTACCTGAGAATCGCCTTGTGCCTGCATATTCCGCCCGTGCAGTAGCTATACATCCTGCTGAGCTTGATGAGCGCGATTTCCTGCGCCTCAGGCTCCATGTCTTTCATCAGGAATTTCCAGGTTCCATAGTCGCCGTCGGAGTGAAACATGCAGCACTCGGCCTCGAGCCCGTCTCGACCGGCACGCCCGCTCTCCTGCTGGTAGTGTTCGAGCGATTTGGGCATCCCCGTATGAACCACGTAGCGCACGTTCGATTTGTCGATGCCCATTCCGAACGCGATGGTGGCCACGATGGTATCGACTTTCTCATTGATAAAGAGGTCCTGGTTCTTCTTGCGGTCGCCATTTTCCATACCCGCATGGTACGGCGCGACGCTGTAACCCTTGCTCGCCAGTTCATCGCACATGCTATCGACGTCTTTGCGCCGGATGCAATAGATTATGCCGGATTCGCCTTTGTGCCGATCCAGCACCTCGCAAACCTGCCTGACGATACTGCCCTTCGGACGGACTTTATATACCAGGTTCGCCCTGTCGAACGAGCCGATGAGCATTTCCGGCTCATCGAGGCTGAGCTGCTCGGCGATATCGCTGCGAACCTGCTCGGTCGCGGTCGCTGTATAAGCGCCAATAGTCACGCCCGGAAAGAGCTTTTTGAGCAGTCCCAATTGCCGATACTCCGGGCGAAAGTCGTGCCCCCACATGCTGACGCAGTGGGCCTCATCGACAGCAACGAAGGACAGCCTGACTTTGCGAAGGACCGCAAGAAAATCCTCGGTAACGAGCCGTTCCGGCGACAGATAGACCAGCTTGAGCTTCTTATTGTGTATCCCGGCAAGAACGTCTCCCTGCTCCTCGAATGACAGCGAGCTGTCGATTCGCCCGGCGGGCACCCCGCATTCGCCCAACGCATCAACCTGGTCCTTCATCAAGGAGATAAGCGGCGAGACAACCACCGCCAGCCCCTCCATCGTCACCGCAGGCGCCTGAAAGCACAGCGACTTGCCGCCCCCCGTCGGCAGAACAACCACCGAATCCCGCCCCCCCGCAATGCACCGCATCGCCTCTTCCTGCAAAGGCAGAAAATCCTTGTAACCCCAATACGCCGCCAGTGATTTCTTGATATTCTCAATCATAACCAACAACATTGCCTCCACAGTTATAAATCTTGCACCGGCTCTTAAATCCGACGTTCCAAACCCGGCGCCGCATCCACAAAAGGACAAGCCGCCCGACCTTTCCCTATAGCGATTGCCGGCGGAGTCCTGGCCCCGCATCGGCCCGCCGATTGTACGCAATCGCGCCAGCCTCGTAAAGCGATAAATATTGAGCAAAGCCGGTTGACTTTCCCGCTGACGTGGTTTAGGTTACGCAACTGGAAGTCGGTTTTGGCCGGCGTCTTGACTGTCAAGCCATAAGAGGCAAGACCAACAACTGAACTTCCGAACAAGGAACTGCCGAGCGACGTTATTGCTATGATTGATTTAGAAAAAGTCAAGCCGGAGATTGAACGAATATGTCGGCGCTTGCCGGTGAAACGGCTGGGCCTGTTTGGATCGGCCTTGACTCGTGGTTTCTCTGAAAGTAGTGACGTTGACGTCCTGGTGCTCTTCGATTCAAGTGAGGATGTCGATCTTTTTGACAAGTACTTTGAATTGAAGGAGCAGTTGGAAGGCATATTTGGTCGAGAGGTTGATCTGGTTGTTGACAAGGAATTCAGAAATCCTGTGTTGAGAGAGTCCATTGACAGGACAAGGACCCTGATTTATGAACGATGAAACAAGGAAAAGCCTTATCGACGTCTTGCAGGCGGCCGAAGAGATAGAGACTTTTGTTCGCGGCATGGATTTCAAAGCGTATCAAACCAACACCGTTACCCAAAGAGCCGTCGAAAGGGACTTCGAGATCATTGGAGAAGCTCTCAACAGAATCAAGAATACCGATAACGAATTACTGGAAGAAATTTCAGAGCATCACCGGATCATAGGGTTCAGAAATATCTTGATTCACGGCTATGACGTTGTTGACGAGGGCATTGTGTGGAAAGCTGTAACACAACACTTGCCGATTTTGGTCAGAGAAATAAAAGCGATGCTAAGCGGCTAACTGCAAGAAACAAGGGACATCGTGCAATGATAGTTCAGTCTTCCGATACGGATCCCCATTTCAAATGTGCGTAGTGTCTTGCCTTCGGATTCTCTCCAGAAATTCCATAAGCGGTGCGACTTTCAGGGCGGTTTTGTAGGTGAGGATGTTTTTTGTGAGGGCGGAGCCTTTTCGGAGGGATTTTTCCGGCAGTGCTATCAGGATTTTGTGATGGGCAAATTGCTGCAAGGTCTTTCGCTTTTGTGCGAGGTATTCCGGCGTCCAGAAGCCGACGATCTCGAGGAATATCTCCGTCCCGTCCTTGTGCCGGAAGGTGAAATCGGGGACGAAAGTCATCTGGCGGTCATAGAGGATCTCGCCTTCGCGGATCAATTGCCAGTCGTCGCGTTCGGCCCCGAATTTCCCGGCGAAGGCTTCCTCCAGAGCCGAATCGAACTCATCCGGCGCAGGCAGATGGCTGGTGAATCCGTCCTTGTCTGATAAAACAAGTCTTGCGGTTTGGCTCCAGGGAGTTTTGAGCGACGCCGTCATCTTCCAGCCCTTGCAGGCCAGCAGGGCGGGGATGAACCTGGCGAAATTCACGCCGTATCGCCGCGTCTCTCGCAGGACCGTAACCGGGCCGGAGAAGTCTATGCGGTACTTCGACGGCCCGAGCCGAGTAATCTCGTGCAAAAGGCGGGCTAATTTTGCGTAGCGGACAATGGTTTTTAGGTCATCGGTGGCCGTGACGGTCATGCTCTCGGCGCGGTAGAGACACGCCTGAAGCTGGGCTACATTGTAGCGTGAAAGCAGAGCGGCCGCGCCCGGGCACCCGTCAAACTTCTCCAATCTCTGATAGGCCATTACATCTGCGTAGAGGGCCTGTTCGATTTGGTCCCAGGGGGCGCCGAGTTTATCCGCAAGCTGGGATTTCACACTTGTTTCCCGATGCTCGAAAAGCCGATCCGGCTGCTCGACAAGCGGGTGAAAGCACGCGGCTTGGGAGAATACCTCTAATCTAAGTTTTCCCGCTTTGCCGGAAGGGTCGGCCTGGAAGATGCTGCCGTCATCGAGCAATTTGCAGAACGCCTGGATTCTGCGGACGGGACAATCGGGCTCGTCGGCAAAGACGGCTTCAATCTGCCGGTGGAGTTGGCGGCGCTGCAGGCCGACGCCTGCGCGATATACGGAGAGCATCTTGCCGGC
>JAFGTU010000160.1 GCA_016933985.1 Sedimentisphaerales bacterium
CGGCTGCGATTCAACGGTCCTTGCCTCAAAGACCGGTTTACCGCAATGCTGCCGGCGCAACCGGGTGCACGCCAGATTCCGGGCAATTGTGAATAGCCAAGTCGAGAACTTATACGTGCTTCGGTAGCCGTGAATGTTCGCATATGCCCGCACGAACGTATCCTGAACCAGGTCCTCAGCGTCGTGCAGGTTGTTAGTCCGACGGCGCAAGAACCTGAGCAGCCCTGTGCCGTACCGTTCGACCAGCTCGGCAAAACTGGCCCGGCAGCCCAGTTGCGACCGGCGCGCCAGGTCTTCTGCGCTCAAGGCCCGCAGCTCTCCTGCCGCCCGCTCCGCGGCGGGCGTGCCGAAGGCGGCCTCTACGGGGCCGTTGCCTGCCCCGGCTTGTTCTTTTGCGTCTGCCATGCCTCTTTCAACAATGCGAAAACCGATTCGGAGCTCGACTCGAAACTGATCGCAACCGTCCTATCGACAGCGGACAGTTTGAGCTTGCCGGCGAGTTCGGTCAAGGCCGGCTGCTGGCCGCCGGCCAATGTCAAGAACGCAATTATGCCATCAAGCAGCTTCTTGACATTCTGAGCGACTTCGTCTGACTCGGCTCTTAGACTCAGATTCACATAGAATATACCGTTGTTTTCTCCAACAGCGGCGCCCAATTCGTCGGTCTTTTCGAACACAGCAGCTTCATTGCGGTGATCGGCCAGGTCATTGACGGCGTTGGCCGCAATCTGGAGAAAGGCCCCTGGGGCCTTTAGGGCGGGCTGCTTGAACATGCTGTTGCCTGCGCTTGGTGCTGATCCCTTCAAGACATCGACAGCTTTCTTCACCGCTTCCAGGCCCGCCCCAAGGACGACCATATTGTCCTTATACGTGCATCCGTACATCCTCTGGTCGGGGCCGTTAGGGTCCTTCTTGTTTTCATCCACCCAACTGTGCACGACGAGATCACCATCCTTAATCTCTTTGTATTGCGGATTCATCTGAACAAGGGCCACGAGCTTTTCCTTATCGAATTTGCCCTCGAACATCGCGACGGCCTTTTCGCGGTCGCTGCCGTTGCCATATATTGTAACATCCCTGATGTCGTCAATCGGATTAAAAGAGAATATCATTTGAAAGCCCTGCAACTGCTCCTCCAGACCCTCTTTCGCCAGCTCAGAGCGGATCATCTGACCGAGTTGTGACTTTACAAGCTGGTCGAAGTTGAGGTGCGCGACCCAGTTAGCGCCCGCGCCGACCTGGTTTTTGAGCAATTGTCCGCCCCGGCCCAGGCGGGCAGGGATCGCCAATAGCAATACACTCACTGCCAATACGGTCATTGACTTTTTCATAGCTTAATCTCCAGTTTTCTTGACACGGATACCTATGGCACAAGTTTACACAGATTAACACTGGTTTTCATAATTATACGCGGCAGCGGGGAAAATGGTTACAGGCTTTTCAGGCAGATGAATATCGCACAAGTTGAAATGATTTGAGAGTGTTTCGGAGCAAGACCGCGTTCAAGGCGCATCAGCCTGCGACAAAGACCCGCCGGATCGGCTGCTCCGGCGCCTTTGCCGCGTGGCCGCTAACTACTATTGAGGCTGCTCGCCGGACGATTGCCTCTTTGCCGCCTCCATCCAATCCGGATTCGCAACGAACGCCTCCAACCTCGCAAATTCAGTCTTTATTCTCCGCAGGAGCTGCTCGGCCTGCGATAAATCGCCGTGGTAAGCCATCTGCTCGAGCTGAGCAGCCACGTCCGACAACTGCCCGGCTCCAATGTTCCCCGCCGAGCCTTTTATCGCATGGGCATACAACCTGACGTCTTTCGCATTGCCCGTCCGCACCGCGGCGGCCAGCATCCGGAGCCGCTCTCGATTATCCACGACACACAGCGGCACCACTTCGGCAACAATGTCTTCGTCAACTATTCGACCCATCAATTGCGCCCAGTCAATGACCTCTTCATCGATTATTTCTTTCATATCCAGAGCTCCTGAACTCAAACGGCTTCCAATCGTCTGCTGCGTGCCCCGGCAGTTTGTGGGCATTGAAAGAGCGTCGTCCCAGCCTGCTTTGGCCTTTTTGCGGTCTCGCAATAGTATTATTGTCGGCATATCCCGCCGACCAGATGCCGAGCTTATCCGGATAATGCCGACACTACGCCGGCAGCCTGGTCCCTGCGAGAGCGTTTAAGGTCTTATCGGGCAGAAGCATAAGCCGGAGGGAAAACGACAAAGGCAATCACCGGTTATGGGGCGAAAAGAACAGTGTGTGCCGGCAAGGCGGAGGCGAACAGGCCGAGTCCTCACCGGAGGAACGGGTTGGATGCTTTCTCTCCGGCTATTGTTGTTGATGGGCCGTGCCCGGGATAGACCACCGTCTCGCCCGGCAAAGGCCAGAGCTTCTCTCTTATTGAACCAAGCAGCCGGGCCATACTCCCACCCGGGAAGTCCGTCCGCCCGATCGACTCGGCAAACAAGGCGTCATCCGTGAAAACGACTCCATCCTCGCTCGAATACAGGCAGATGCCGCCGGGCGAATGACCGGGCGTATGCAGCACCAGGAGCTTGACGCCGGCCTGCTCAATCCACTGGCCATCCTTGAGCAGAATATCAGCCGGCTCCGCAGTGAACGCACAGCCCATAAGACTGGAGAGGTTGGCGACAGGCTTCGCAAGCATCTCGCCATCGAGGGCGTGCATAAGAACCTTAGCATCGGGATAGGCTTCTCGCAACGCCTTAACTCCGGCGATATGGTCTATATGCCCATGGGTTAGGATAACGGCTACGGGCTTAATCCGACGCTCAGCCAGAAAAACAAGCAACTCCTCGGCTCCGAGCCCCGGATCAACGACAAGACAGTCCGATGCCGGTTCTTCCCCGCGCAATATATAGCAATTAGTCTGGTATTCACCGAGCGTCAGACAGTCTATCTTCATTTGGCGACTCCCGTAAAAGGCCGTCAGGCTACCACAGGCCGCATTCAACGTCAATAACCTCTTTGCGCTTGACCGGAGATTTCAATTCTGTTACCCTGCCTCGACTTATGAATCCGTTTAGAAGGCTATTTCAATATGTTTGGCCTCAGTGGCCTCGCGTTGTATTCGTTGTGGTCAGTGCGCTGGTTGTGGCGGTTCTTCTGTCGTTGAGCTTCATAACGGTGATTCCACTGCTGAAGGTGATGATGGGCAAGGAAGGCCTGCACGGGTGGGTCGATAGAAAGACCTGCCAATATCGCTACGGGCTGGATTTCTATGTCCCGGAAAGCGTTGATTTCACCAGCCAGGAGAACCAGGGCATTGCATATTACCTGCTTGTGGTTGACGTTGAGAAAGGGAGCCTTGGCGAAGCCGCCGGGCTTCGTCCGGCCGACAGGATCATCGGCGTCGGAGACCTTTTGACAACCGATCAGGTTGACCAAATACCGTTCACGGAGCTGCTTCGAGAGTTGGCTGCAGCCGACCAGAACGACCTCGATGTCCAGTTGAAACGGCTCAATACAGAGAACGTGCTGGAGCGCCGGACTCTGAAGCTGAGCACGCCGAACAACCGCAGCGCGGCTGCAAATCTGAAAGAAGGCCACTTCGAGCGGTCGAAGCGGGACATGAAGATCAGGCTTACCGAGCACGCACAGTGGGCGGTCGGCTTCCTGCCGCGCGAGCAAACCAGCGAAAGCAAGATAAGAGCCGTGATCTTCATTATGCTGGCGATGGGGCTTTTGACCATAATCCGGTGCACCGCGAAGTTCTACCAGGGCTACCTCGCCGAGAAGATCGTCCAGGTCGGAGTAAACCATCTGCGAGAGGACGTTTTTGCTCATCTTATGGATATGCCGATGAGCTTCTTCTCAAAAGAGAGGCCGACGGACAGCGTCAGCAGGATCATTCGCGACACCAGCGTTATGGGACAGGCCATAAAGATAATGCTCGGCAAGGCCCTTCGCGAGCCGCTCAACGCGCTGTTTATGCTGGCATTTGCAATGCTTTTGAACTGGCAGCTGGCCCTTATTTTCCTGGGCAGCGCGCCTTTCGTGCTGGTGACGATGAACGCCTTCGGAAAGAGAATGAAGCGCGCCACGAAAAAGCTCCTTATGGCCAGCTCTCAAATGCTCTCGAAGCTGCAGGAGACGATGGCGGGGCTTAAAGTCGTTAAGGTCTATAATCAGCAGCAATATGAGGTGAATTCCTTCAGGGTAATAAACGACCGATTGCTGAAGCAGTTGCTCAAGATATCGAAGGTTGATGCGGCCACCAGTCCGGTGCTGGAGGTTCTCGGAATGGCCGCCGGCGCCTCGGCGATCATAGTCGGCATGGCCTGGGTCACACACGGACGCATAGACAGCCCCGAATTCCTCACGCTGCTGCTTCTGCTTGGCGCTTCGGCCGAGGCGGTGCGGAAGACAAGCGATATCTGGAACAAAATCCAGGAGGCCAGAGCCGCCGCCGAGAGGGTGTTCGCCATTGTCGATGAGCCGGTCGAGTTTGAAAAGCCGTGCGCCCTTGAACTGCCCCCGCTCAAGAGGAAAATCGAATTCAAGAACATCATCTTTACCTACCCCGGCGGCAGCGTCCCCGTGCTCAAAGGAGTGAACCTTGCAGTGCAGGCCGGACACAACGTCGCCATTGTAGGCCCCAACGGCTCAGGCAAGACAACGCTCGCAAATCTGCTCCCGCGGTTCTATGACCCCGATAGCGGACAAATTCTCATAGATGGAACGGACATCCACGATGTAACGCTTCCGAGCCTGCGCCGGCAGATTGGGATGGTTACCCAGAACATGGTGACCTTCCACGACACGATTGCGGCGAACATCGGCTACGGCAAGCCCGACGCCGACCGAGAGGAAATAATCGCCGCCTCAAAACGCGCATTTGCCCACGAGTTCATCGACCCGCTGCCCAACGGTTATGATACGCTCATCGGCGAGCTCAGCACGGGACTGAGCGGCGGGCAGCTTCAAAGAATCGTCATCGCAAGGGCCATCCTGAAAAATCCGGCTATTCTGATCTTCGACGAGGCAACCAGCCAGGTGGATGCCGACAGCGAGGCAAAGATTCACAAGGCAATCGAGGAGGTTATGCAGGATAGAACCTCTTTCATAATCGCGCACAGGTTCAGCACGGTAATCAGCGCCGACGTGATTGTAGTGATGGATCAGGGAAGGATCATCGCTCAGGGCCGGCACGATGAACTGATAAAGACCTGCTCGTTGTATCATAGTCTTTACGAAACCCAGTTGGTGAAAGGATAGGCAGACACTATGGCTGAGCTTGCACGGCAGAAAAAAGCAAACGAATTGTTCAAAAGATATCACGGCAATCCCATACTGTCCGGCGCCAATTGGCCCTATCCGACCAACGCGGTCTTCAACCCGGGGGCTACAAGACTGAATTCCGAAACCCTGCTGCTGGTTCGAGTGGAGGATATGCGGGGCTTCTCGCACCTGACGGTCGCACGAAGCGCCGACGGATTAACGGACTGGCAAATCGACCCACACCCCACCCTCGAGGCCGACCAAAGCTCCCGGGAAGAAAGATGGGGCCTCGAAGACCCGAGAATCATCTGGCTCGAAGAGCAGAAGCAATTCGCCGTAACTTACGTCTCTTTCGGCGAAGGCGGCCCCGTCGTCTCATTGGCGATCACCAAGAATTTCAAGACTTTCGCGCGGCTGGGGGCCCTCTTGCCGCCTGAGGACAAAGATGCCTGCATGTTTCCCCGCAGATTCAACGGGCGCTTCGCACTGATTCACCGCCCCATCGTCCGGGGAGAGGCCCACATGTGGATCAGCTTCTCGCCGGACCTGAAGCACTGGGGCGACCACAGGCCGCTGATTATGACGAGGGGGGCCTATTGGGACTGCCATAGAGTCGGTCTGGCGTGCCAGCCGATAGAGACTCCGCAGGGCTGGCTGATATTCTACCACGGTGTCCGCAACACCACTGCAGGAGCAATATATCGCGTCGGGCTGGCCCTGCTGGAACTGGATTCGCCGTGGAAGGTTCTGCGAAGAAGCGATGAATGGGTCCTGGGACCAAGTGCGATTTACGAGCGCATCGGCGATGTCAGCGATGTAGTGTTCCCCACCGGCGCGACGGTCCAGGAAGAGAGCGACCAGGTCAACCTCTACTACGGCGCCGCCGACAGCACCGTAGCGGTCGCAACCGCGAGCCTCAGCGCGTGCATAGACTACGTAATGTCCTGCCCGGAAGTGGACTCTTAGGCTGAGCCGACGCTGACCGAATCACCTTCCACAGGTTACTGCCGCGAGCTCTGCGCCGGCTGTATCTGGTCGATTGCAAGCTTACCACGCACGTTCTCGAGAAGCTGCGCCTTCCTCTGAATCCGCCAGACAAGGACGGTAATGGGCTGGCGGTTTCTATCCTTGAAAGTTATTATGATTCGACCGAAGCCCATAAGACGTTCGAGAAAATCGCTCGTATCGACTCTGCTGTTGTAGTCCTCTCTGCCTATCTGTTCGCCCGATTCCGTCGGCCCTTCTTGAACGTTCATGTAATTGGGTGTGATCGTCAAGTAGTAGAACAGGCCCTTGAGCCAGGATACCAGAACGGTCAGCAAGCCTATTATGCCGACAAGAAGATAAACCGTCGCATTCATCGACAAGGCAATGTGCCTGAACAGATGCAGGAAACTTACCACGCAATCGAACAGATGTAGCCACAAGAAGAAGAATCCCAGAGCCGCCAGGATTATGAGCAGCACCTTGATGCTGATATTGTACTCTTCCACAATGAAATTGAGAAAGAACACCACAAACCACAAGCCGCCTATGACGCCCGGCGGAATAGAGCTGAAAATCCACGAGACCACAGCGGCCAGGAGAGATGTTACAATCGTCGGAACGTAGAGTATCTTCGGCGTCCAGTCGAAGACAATCAGCCAATCGTTGATATCCGGGTCTTCTCTTATGGCCTTCTCCACCCTCAACCTTGTTCTAAGCGTTTTTCGCAAGATCAAGCACGCCGCCACCCCGCCGACAATCACGCCGACGGCAATATATACGGCTATCATCCTGTTGGAGAACCACTCAACCTCGGCCATCTTTGGAATCAGGTAACGAAATATGAGCCAAATCGCGGCTATGGCTACAATTAGTCCAATGCCCAGGAATACGATCTTCTTATTTAGCTTGCCATTATCGGGGCCCTTGCTCTGCATTGGACTTTGGCTCTCTTGAGCGTTTTGTTCTTCCACGGTATCTCCTTCCATACTCAAAATCGAAGGCCGCTGAGATCAGCGCACCAACAAAGTTGTCTGCGTGCCTATAAGCTTCGCATACACATATCTTCGACTATGCTACGCTTCGGTTACTGAGGCTGTCAAGCGCGAAACTTGCCGATAAACAGATCGGGCGCCCGACAAGGTTGTGACGACTCTGCCGTAGATTCGAGGACGGCAGTCTCAAGACCGCCGCTGCTTTCTCCGCAAAATCTCCGCGGCCAGGCCAAACAGGAGAATCGTCGATGGTTCCGCTGGAGGAGGTGGGGGAGGTGGGGGAGGTGGAGGAGGCGGCGGAGGCGGGGGAGGAATCGGCGGTATCGTTGGCTCTGCCGCGCGGAAGCCGGCCCCCGCACTTTGTGGCGTTGCCCCAACCTGCGGACCATTTGATTCAGGTTCAGCTTCGGGAAGCTTCGCGTACACAGCGATGATAATCATCGGGCCGTCAAGATGTGCCGTGGTGTTCACTGAAAGCGGATCGACGACATCTCCCAGCCAATAGACAAAGTAGTAGCCTGGCCTGGGAATCGCAAGCAGCCTGATGTAAGTCCCCAGCGGATAGTAGCGAACGCCCGTACCGCCGGCCACTTCGCCGCCGTTCGGAGGACTCTGCTCAATAAGAACTGCCACCTCCTCGGCCAGGCAGCGAGCCGCCCCAAAGAACGCGCAGAGTACAAGCACCAAGCGTGAAGCTAATACCCACCATCCGGAACATGCGTTCTGCCTCTTCATCAAATCCCTTTGACGCAGCAGGAATACTCGCTGACTAATCAGCTATTGTCATCATCCATAACAAACGCATTATAGGACTGGCGAATTAGACAGGTCAATAAAGAATTCCAAAAAAATATTCAAGCATCTCCTGGAAGTCCGCCCGCAACTCAAGTACCTCTGGACGGCGCGCCAATCCTCTATCATTAAGACCTTCTTCTCGCCCGCGCAAGAACCCGCGGCTCCGCATCATTCAGAAACCCTAAGACAGAATTGGCCCCTGAAAACCGCTGTTCTTTGGCGTGTACCTGCCCGATGGCCAATACAGGCTTCTCCCATTTAACACCAGCAGGTGTTCCGTCTTTGCCTATCTTAAATGCGAAGCGAACAAAAAAGCCAGATTCTAATAAAACAGAATCTGGCTTCGGAGGAGGGTGATGAAAAGCTAATGATTACGCCATGAACTTAATTCGACTCCATTCTTTTCAGTTCAACAACAATCTCTACTATATATCTAATCGAATAGACAGTAAAGATTACTTTAGCGAAAAACTGCAGATTGTTAAAATTTACAGTCTCTTCTCAAATAATCAAGTGTTAAGTTGTAAAAATGTTAAATTTTTTGAATTTTTTTTAAGGGGGCTTCATAGATTGCTGCGTATGCGGCATACAACGCCCTAATAGTTTACGCTTGAAAAACAAACCATGTTCTCGTATTTTAACTGCCAGGCTGTTATTTTCTTACGAGAACGCATCACGGAATGAATGATTATGGACACAAGAATTACGACAGCAGACCTGATTGCGGCTAAACATCAAGGCCAAAGAATTGCAGCGGTGAGTTGCTACGATTACACCACAGCGAGGCTCCTCTCTCAGACACAAGTGCAGATGATACTGGTGGGCGACTCAGCCGCTCAGGTTGTGCTTGGGTTCGACTCGACGCTCCCTGCCAAAATGGACTTCATGGTTGAGATAACCGCTGCGGTCAGGCGAGGTGCGCCAAATGTGGTCCTTGTGGCTGATATGCCTTTCCTATCTTACCAAATCACTGTGGCCGATGCCGTCAGGAACGCCGGGCGTTTTGTTGTCGAGGCCGGCGCTCAAATGGTCAAGATCGAGGCAACCGGGGCTCATCTCGACGTAATCAAGGCGGTAAGCAACGCCGGCATCGCTGTTATGGCCCATATCGGCATCAGGCCGCAGAGCATCACGAGGACCGGAAGATTCAAGGCGGAAGCGACCACCGCGGAAATGGCCGCGGAGCTTATCAGCCTTGCCGATCAGATGATTGACAACGGGGCGGATATGCTCCTGATAGAAGGGGCAGCCGCCGAAGTTACCCAGATTATCACAGGGCGAGCGCGAGTCCCTGTTATTGGCTGCGGGGCCGGCCCGGCCTGCGACGGACAAATACTGATCGCACCCGACATTCTCGGATTAACGCAAGGACCGCTGCCTAAATTCGCAAAAAGCTACGGCGCCCTGGCACAGGCAAACATCGAGGCATTCAGCGCCTATTGCAGAGAAGTGCAGGACAGCCAATACCCCGACAAAGACCACAGCTACCACATGAAACCCGGCGAATTGGACAGACTGCAAGAATTGCTCAAGAACGCACCTTAGCCTGCAATCACCGCGGCTGATTAGGAATGCGGGCTAAAACTCTTGCAGGAAGCCCTTTCTGGTCAGCCGAGCCTCAGCCTGAAACAGGGTAGCCGGGTCGGGTATTGCCGCCAGACCCAGCGCTTGGCGCAACTCCGGCGTATCCGCAAGTTTATCTATGGCGCCCTGAGTATCCGTCCCGAGAAAGCGGCGCAATACCTGAATCGCATATAACTGATGCTCTGTGAAATCCTTGCTCAGAAACGGGTGCGCAAATTTAGGCATTGATTCCCTTGCCTCGGCAAGTGCATTCTCGGCCGCCGCTAAGAGTGATTGGTTTGTTCGTATCTCAGTTGCCATAGATCATAATTCGGCCAAACGTGGCCGTAACTGTAGTATTATCGATGCGATATACGCAACGATGCAGCTAACCCTGGATTGGATGAGCGATTTCTGCCCGGAAAACACCGCTAATTCTGCCGCTCTGGAATAGGCAGGCCGAGCTCCGTGAGGACCTTCTGCATATCCTCCCAGACCCTCCTGCGATTCTCCGGCGAGTAGCTGCGGAGGAGAAACGCCGGATGGTACGTGGCCATCAGCTTCACGGGCACTTGTCCCAGGCCGGCAAAATACTCGTGGAAGTGCCCACGCAACTGACCTATTGACTTGGTGGTGTCGAGCAGCGTCCTGGCGGCGTGGGCGCCGAGAGCTACGATTATTTCCGGCTGGATTAGCTCTATCTGCTTTTGGATGTAAGGCAGGCAGGCCACTATCTCGTCGGCGCGAGGATCGCGATTCTCCGGCGGACGGCACTTCAAGATGTTGCCTATATAGACATCGCCGCGCTTAAGCCCGCAGGCGGCGATAATCTTATCCAGCAACTGGCCCGCCCTTCCGACGAAGGGCCTGCCCACGGCGTCCTCATCGCCGCCCGGGGCCTCTCCGACGAACATTATCCGAGCGCCGGCATTGCCTTCGCCGGGAACGGCGTTGGTCCGGGATGAGCCGAGGCCGCACTTGCGGCACTGCCCAATCTCCTCGGCCAGTTTCTCAAGTTCTCCAGCCCTCTGAGCGGCGGCCATATCGTCCTCCTGTTCCTGGAACTCGCCCGCATCCACTTGCCCCCTTAGTGAGAAGCCGGCGAAGAACTCCTCTGCTTCAAGGTGCTGGCGGATTACACTGCTTATCTTTGCCCTGTCTTCCATAGAGGCGGATTATAGCGGCCCCTCGCCGCCTGGGCAACTCAAAACACGCCGGGTAGTGGGTCAATTTGAAGTGTAAAAAATTTTACCTTGTTAGAAGCTTATCCGCCAAGTAAGATGCTGGTGTATGCGTAAGCAGTCAAGCAAAAAAGGTAAGATGGATTTAAATAAATTGGCGGCAGATATTGTCAGCCAAGCAACTAATGAATCAGTGGATGAAACCATTCCTGACGATATAAAAAACCCTGCTGCCGTAGCTCTTGGCCGTCTCGGTGGGCTTAAGGGTGGAAAAGCGCGCGCCGAATCGTTAAGTAAAAAACGTAGGACAGAAATTGCCAAGAAAGCCGCGAGAAAACGATGGGGATATACCGATTGATAGTCCTATTCAGGATTATATTCCGTCGGCATATTCAATTCTTCCAAGTCTTCCGTAAAATCAAAACTTATCATTAGTTGAACATCATGATGATTATTCTGATTATAACTGTCCAAATCGGTTTTTAATTGTTTACAATCACCAGAGATATATCCTCTTCTTTGTTGCAAGGACAATTTCATGTGGTCAGGTGGAGCAGTTTCAATATCCGCCCATAATACCAATTGTTTTTGCTCGCCTTCGATGTCAATAGTTTGTCTGACTGCATGTTTTTTACGAACTGTACGTCCCTGCGGGTCAGTATAAGTTTCATGTTGTGCGGCTCTGGCCAGTTCATGAGCGCATTGTTTAACAGCATCTCTGTGGGAAGCTTGCCATTTACCCTCCCTTACAGCCCAAGCTGCGACCTCCCTCATGTTAATCTTTATTGCTTTAGTGGCCTTTTGATAGTCATTAATGATGTCTTGTAATACTCCCGGTTTTTTGGACCAGTGGATAAGGTAGTTTTCCTGTGGTATGGTGGCGTCGAACAGGAGGCTATTATGGTCCAA